>NZ_RZTF01000052.1:6268-7612 GCF_004023175.1 Mesorhizobium sp. M7A.F.Ca.MR.362.00.0.0 | reverse complement strand
TCGCCGGTAAGCATCAGCCCGGACGTGTTGCCACTTGTCGCGCCGCCGCCGCCGATATCGACGAGCTGCTCGGAAATCTTGGCCGTCTCGACGGTTTCGAGCGGCCACCAATGGAAATGCAGGCCAGGCTGCGACAGTTCGGTCTTCGGCTTGCCGAAGCGCAGTTCGACCGCGACCTCGTCGGGCTGCACGGTATAAACCGCCTTGAACGCCCACAGCACCACAAGTGCAGCCGCGATCAGCGCGAAGATAGCCGGGCTCGCGCCGCCGCCACCCGGAAGAGCGCGCCGCAGCCGGTCCTGGCCGCGGCGGATGATGTCTTCGAGATCGGGAGGCGAGCCCTGTGGCCCGCTGGGTCCCTTTGGACCCTGCCCCCAGGGTCCCTGATTGTTGCCGCCGCCACCCCATGGGCCGCCGCCACCGCCGCTTTTGTCGTTCCAGGGCATGAATGTCCTTTCGCTTGGAATTCCCTCAAGCGCCGGTATTACGGCGCAAAATCCAGTATTGTTCTTCTATAGGGACGCAACGAGGCGCTTTCAACGCGATGCGCTGCCGACTTCGTCCGATTTGTCCGGTCGCGACCCTTTGTCTTCCTTCAATGCCCCTTTTTTCATTCAATGTCTCTCTCGACGCCGCTCGTAGACCGAATAACGCGTCGGGTGGCTGTCCTTTTCCCCGGCTGGGACGTCGTGCGAGCTGACGATGTGCCAGGAATCAGGATCGATCGGCGGGAAATGCGCGTCGCCGTCGACCGCTGCCAGCACATGGGTGACATGCAGGCGATCGGCCAGCAGCATGGCCTGGGCATAGATTTCGCCGCCGCCGATGACGCACACCTCGTCCACATCGGCCATGCGGCGCCCGCGCTCCGTCGCCAGCTGGATCGCGGCCTCGAGCGAATGTGCCGCCTCGACGCCCTCGGCGCGCCAGGTCTTGTCGCGGGTGACGACGATGTTCAACCTGCCCGGCAGCGGCCGGCCGATGCCCTCATAGGTCTTGCGGCCCATGATGATGGGCTTGCCCATCGTATCGGCCTTGAAGCGCTTGAGATCGGTGGAGAGCCGCCACGGGAGCCCGCCGTCCCGCCCGATCACGCCGTTCTCGGCGATGGCAACGTAGATTGCGACATGCATCAATTGTCGTCCGTTGGCTCGAGGATCAGGATGTCGATGTCGCGCTCTGGGTAGAAATCATCCGCCGTCATCTCGAAGGTCGTCGGTCCGGTCTTTTTGACATTGTCGCCGCAGAACGAGACCAGGGCTTTCGGATTGCCCTTGTCGATCGTCAGCTTGAACCTGCCGATCGTGCCGGTGGCCCAGTTGCCGCCGGTGGTCAGGATATAGG
>NZ_RZTF01000052.1:0-6259 GCF_004023175.1 Mesorhizobium sp. M7A.F.Ca.MR.362.00.0.0 | reverse complement strand
AGGATATAGGCGATGCGGTTCTCGAAATATTTGGGGTAGCCGTCAGGGTCGTCCTTGGCAGCCTTGCGCACCGCATTTTCGAATGTGCCATCCATGCAATAGCGGGCCTTGTAGGCCGCATACTGTCCCTGGAACTTGCCGTCGTAGAAGAAGCTGACTGAAGACGTGCCGCCGACGCTCGGTCTGTAGTGGTGGGACACATGAACGTCCTTGTTGGCCGGAAAGGTCGAGCGCCACCAGTAGGTCGAACGCAATTGCCAGAACGGCGTGTAGACCTTGGTCGTCTCGGTGCCGTCGCTGCCGGTGTCCTCGATGATGATGCCGCGGTTGACCCAGTCATCGACAACCGCTTGCGGCAGCTTGGCCAGCGCCGCCTTCGCCGCATCGCCGAATGGATAGAATGGCACGTTTTGCGCCTTCAACTCGGCGCTGATGTCGATGCCGAGCGCAAACACCTTCTGCTCCAGCTGCGGCTTGACGGCAACGCCGTCGATCGTCACCTCGAAGCCGAGGAAATTGTCGCTCTGGTTTTCAGGGATCGCCGGGATTTCTTCGGGATTGCCCGATATTTCGGGTATCGGAAAGGCGACAATGGCCTCGACATCCTTGTCGGTGTTGTTATGGAAGACATAGTCGACCGTCACCTTTTCCGGCGAGATGAAGAGGTCCTCGCTTTGCATCGACACGGCGTCGCTGCGCGACAGGATCAGGCCGCCAGTGCCAAGTTCGGCAACCGAATCATTGGCGAAGGCGGGCGCGGGCGACAGGGCCAGCACGGCGGTCAGAATATATCGCAACATGGAAACAACCTCGGCCAGAATGCTTGCAGGACCCTAGCGGTTTCAATGTGCCGTTCAAAGCCCTTCCGTATCCGCGGACGCGCGCCAGCGCGGTCTGGACTAACAGGTTCCGATCGGGCAGGAGTTCGCCCATGCGCAAGCTTCTCGTCATCGGCATCGGCGCCGGCAATCCCGACCACATGACCGTCCAGGCCATATCAGGCCTGAACCAGGCGGATGTGCTGTTCATTCCCGACAAGGGTGCGAAAAAAAATGAACTGGCCGAACTGCGCCGCCGGATATGCGACCGCTTCGTCACCAATCCGAAGTCGCGCCGCGTCGAATTCGACGTGCCGATGCGCGACATGCCGGTACAAGATGGGCCGGAGCCCTCCTACCGCGCGACCGTCGATGACTGGCACGAAGCCATCGCCGCCATTTACGAAGGCCTGATCCGCGACGAGATTGCCGGCGACGGCTGCGGCGCCTTCCTGGTCTGGGGCGATCCTTCGCTCTACGACAGCGCGTTGCGCATCCTCGAGCGCGTGAGCCAGCGAGGCAATGTGGCGTTCGAACTTGAGGTGATCCCCGGCATCACCGCTGTCCAGGCACTTGCCGCCAGCCACAAGATGGCGCTGAACCGCATCGGCGATTCCGTCCTCATCACCACAGGCCGCCGCCTGACCGAGGAAGGCATGCCGGACAATGCCGGCAGCGCGGTCGTCCTGCTGGACGGCAAATGCGCCTTCAACACGCTGGCCGACAAGGATGTCGTCATCCATTGGGGCGCCTATCTCGGAACGGAAGACGAGATCACTCTCTCCGGCAGGATCGGTGACATCGGAGCAAAGATCGAAGAGGTTCGAGAGGAAGCCCGTCGGCGGAAGGGCTGGATCATGGACAGCTATTTGCTGGGCAAGCCCGATTAGGAAGGCAATAGGGGAGTAAGGCAGTAGGGCAGTAGGTGAATGACGTTTTGTGTTGGAAGACAGCACGCGAATGCCTCCCTACTGCCCTACTGCCCTACTGCCCTACTGCCCTACTGCCCTACTGCCCTACTCCCCTACTCCCCTACTCCCTTCACCCTTCACCCAGCATCAATCTCCGCCTGCAATGCCTCCATATGCGCCGCCGCCGCGGCAGAAGCTGCGCGCTCGATGGCGCGGAAGCGGCTGACCACTGCCAGGCCGACCGCCGTCAACTGTGCGCCGCCGCCCTTGCGGCCGCCGGTCTGTGCCGCCACCAGCGGCTTGCCGAACACCCGGTTCATGTCCTCGACCAGGTCCCAGGCGTGCTTATAGGACATCTCCATGCCGCGAGCGGCGGCCGAGATGGAGCCGAAGGCGGCGATCTGTTCCAGGAGTTCGATCTTGCCCGGCCCGACGCGCCCGTCGGGATCGAGATTTATCCGCAAGCTCAGCGACGGCATCATTACTCTCCGCGGTCACAACCCAACCTCATACTAGAAGCTCCCTGGCGAAACCGCTATTCCAAAAAGACATAGCGGGATCATCCATCCGCCTCGGCGGGCAGGCCGGCGCCGGTGTTCGCCCGATCGAAGCTCACCGTCTTGATCACCGCGAAAACCTTGCCGCCAAGATGAAGCCTCAGCGCCTGCCGCGACTGTTCGGTGATGCGGGCAAGCACGGTTGCACCATTGCAGTCGATACCGACCTCGACCGCGGGCCCTTCGCCCGGGCTCATCGCGGTAATGGTCCCCGGCAGGATGTTGAGCGCGCTGAGGCCCGTCGGCTTTTCGGTGGCGATCATCACATCGCGGGCGCGAATACGGATGCGCACCGGCGTACCTGCCTTCATCGCCAGCTGTGGCACCCGGAGCTCGCCCGCGGCCGAGCCGAGCACGGTCATGCCGAAAGTCTCGTCGTGATGCAGCACCCTGGTGTCCAGCACGGCGCCCCCCTCGCCGCGCTCCTCCGCCGGCAACAGGTCGAGCCTTTGCATCACCGCCTCGGTCGGCCCGCTGGCAACGACATTGCCCTGCGCCAGCATCACCACATCGCTGGCCAGCCTCGCCACTTCGGCGACCGAATGACTGACATAGACGATCGGGATTTTCGTCTCGTCGCGCAGCCTTTCGACATAGGGCAGGATTTCGGCCTTGCGCGCTTCGTCGAGCGAGGCCAGCGGTTCGTCCATGAGCAGCAGTCTGGGGCTGGCAAGCAATGCCCGGCCGATCGCCACGCGCTGTTTCTCGCCGCCCGAGAGCTTTGCCGGCCGCCTGTTCATGAGCGGCCCGATGCCGAGCAGGTCGACGACGGCATCGATATCGGCGTAGCGCTCCGCCGGCGGCGTGAACCAGCGGCCGTAGCGAAGATTGCCGGCAACGCTCAAATGCGGAAACAGCCGTGCGTCCTGGAACACCATGCCGATGCGGCGCTTGTGCTTCGGCACGAAAATGCCGGCATCGGTATCGACCAGCACACGGCCGTCGACCTCGATGCGTCCCCTGTCGGGCCGGATCAGCCCGGCAATCATGTCGATCAGCGTCGTCTTGCCCGAACCAGACGCTCCGAACAGCGCCGTCAGCCGCCCGGCGCTTTCGAAGCGGGCGTCGATGGCGAAACCACCCAGCCGATGACTGATGTCGACGAGAACGCTCATTCGATGTCCAGTCGCCGGCCGACACGCCGCGCCAGCACCTCCGAAGCCACAAGTGCTGCCATGGAGATGACGATGGAGATCAGCGTCAGGCGGAGCGCCCCTTCATCGCCACCCGGCACCTGCGTGAAGGTGTAGATCGCCGACGGCAATGTCTGCGTCTCATTGGGAATGTTGGAGACGAAGGTGATGGTGGCGCCGAACTCGCCCATCGCCTTGGCGAAGGCCAGGATGGCGCCGGCGATCAGCCCGGGCAGGATCAGGGGCAGCGTGATGGTGGCGAACACCCAGAGCGGATTGGCGCCGAGCGTTCCCGCCGCCGCTTCCATCTTGCGGTCCACCGCCTCGATCGACAGCCGGATCGCCCGCACCATCAGGGGAAAGCCCATGACGCCGCAGGCCAGCGCCGCACCTGTCCAGCGGAAGGAGAAGACAATGCCGAAATGCTCGGCCAGGAAGGCGCCGGCCGGGCCGCGCCGGCCGAAGGTCAGCAGCAGCAGGTAGCCGGTCACCACGGGCGGCAGGATCAGCGGCAGATGCACCAGCCCGTTGAGAACGGTCTTGCCCCAGAATTGTCCCCGGGCAAGCAGCAGCGCGATCAATATGCCCGGTGGCAGGCTGGCGAGCATCGCCACCGTCGCCACCTTGATGGACAGCCGGACCGCATTCCATTCGTCGGGAGTGAGGTCCAGCAGCCAGTTCATATGCGAGATGAAGCCCCTTGGAACTCAGTTGCTCGGCGCGAGTACGGTAAATCCCTGATCCTTGAACAGCGCGGCCGCCTTGGCCGACTGCAGGCATTTCAGGAAAGCCGGCGTATCCTTGTCCTTCGAATCGGCGGTCTGGGCAACCGGATAGATGATCGGCGGATGCGAATCCTCCGGGAAGGTGCCGACCACCTTGACGCCCTTTTCGGCATGCGCGTCAGTGGCATAGACAATGCCAAGGGCGGCTTCGCCCGTCGAAACCAGCTTCAGCGCCGCGCGAACGTTTTCGGCCTGCGCCACCTTGCCCTCGACCGAGGACCAGACGCCGAGCGATTCAAGTGCGGCCTTGCCGTATTTGCCGGCCGGCACCGCCTTGAAATCGCCCATGGCGAGCTTGCCGTCGCCGATCAGCTTGGCGAGGTCAAAACCCTTCTCGATCCTGGTGTCGACCGCCGAGTCCTTCGGCGCCACCAGCACGATCTCATTGCCGAGCAGCTTCACTTCGGTGTCCGGCTTGGTCAGCTTCTTGTCGGAGAGATATTTCATCCAGTCGAGGTCGGCCGAGATGAAGACGTCGGCAGGCGCCCCGCCCTCGATCTGTTTGGCCAGCGCCGAGCTCGCGGCATAGGAGACAGTCGCCGCCTCGCCGACATCGGCCTCGCAGGCCTTGTTCACGGCGTCGAGCGCATCCTTGAGGCTGGCCGCGGCAAACACCACCACCTTGTCTTCCGCATGTGCTGCCGGCACCGCCGCCATCAACATCGCCGCAAAACCCCCAATGGTGATCGCCCTCGATGCAAAACCTATGCGCGTCATGGAAGACTCTCCCTGGTTTGAAATCCGGCCGGCTCGAAGCCCGCTAACCGATATATCCGTATGAATATAACAAGGAAAGGCCCGGCGCCCCATGAAAGCGTCTGTACGACACCGATTGTTCTGGTGAGACCGGCAAAGAAACCCTGGAAAGGAAACTCCGATGAAGATCAGCGCCCGCAACGTCCTCAAGGGAACGATCGCCGAGATCGTCAAGGGAGCCACCACCTCGCATGTCAGGATCGACATCGGTGGCGGCGCCATCGTCACCGCCTCGATCACCAACGAGGCCATCGCCGATCTCAAGCTCGAAAAGGGCAAGCAGGCCTATGCCGTGGTCAAGGCCTCGGACGTGATGGTCGGCATCGACTGAAATTTGCGGCCTTAAACCGCGATCGGCGCCTTGATCGACGCGTCGGCGACGTAGTTTTCCAGCCGGAAGTCCTCGAAGCGGAAGGCGGAGAGGTCCTTCGCCTCTGGATTGATCCACATTGTCGGCAGCGTCCTCGGCGTGCGCCGCAGTTGTTCGCGTGCTTGCTCGAAATGGTTCGAGTAGAGATGCGCATCGCCAAGCGTGTGGACGAAATCGCCGGGCTTCAGCCCTGTCACCTGCGCCACCATCAAGGTCAGCAGGGCATAGGACGCGATGTTGAACGGCACGCCAAGGAAGATATCGGCGGAACGCTGGTAAAGCTGACAGGAAAGCCGCCCTTCCGAAACGTAGAACTGGAACAGGCAGTGGCAGGGCGGCAGCGCCATCGCTTCCACCTCGGCTGGGTTCCATGCCGAAACGATCAGCCGCCTCGATTGAGGGTTTTTGCGTATCTCCTTGAGAAGATTCGCGATCTGGTCGATCGAGCCGCCATGGCCGTCAGGCCAGGAACGCCATTGCTTGCCGTAGACCGGCCCGAGATCGCCATTCTCGTCGGCCCATTCATCCCAGATCGAAACGCCGTTATCGGTGAGGTATTTGATGTTGGTGTCGCCGGCCAGGAACCACAAAAGCTCATGGATGATCGACTTGAGATGCAGCTTCTTGGTGGTGGTGACCGGAAAGCCGCGCGCCAGGTCGAAACGCATCTGATAGCCGAAGACGGAGCGCGTTCCGGTGCCGGTCCGGTCGCCGCGATCGGCGCCCTTGTCCAACACATGCTGCAAGAGGTCGAGATACTGGCGCATCGGTTCCGGCTCGATTCGAGAGTGCAGGCATTATAGCTGCCGGACAGGCGGCCGAACACAGCAAAATGGCAAAAAGCTTTGCTCTCCACCACGCTTTCCGGCCGTTTGCGCCGCCCCTCATTGCCCTGCCGGGCATTTCTCCCCGTATAGTGACGGGGAGAA
>NZ_RZTF01000530.1:0-3554 GCF_004023175.1 Mesorhizobium sp. M7A.F.Ca.MR.362.00.0.0 | reverse complement strand
GGAATGGGCCGCTAAGCTCGGCATGAACCTGCAGAGTTCGACGCTCAAATTCGACGAGAGCGGCAAGCCGTTCCATATCCAGCAGGCCGAGCAGATCCGCATCTATCGCGAGGCCTGGAAAGCGGCCGGTCACAGTCGCGAGCCGCGCGTCTCGGTCAGCCGCAGCATCTTTGCGCTGGTCGACGATCGCGACCGCGCCTATTTCGGCCGCGGCAATGAGAGCCGCGACCAGATAGGCTTCATCGAGGAGAACACCAAGGCGATCTTCGGGCGCAGCTACGCGGCCGAGCCGGATGTGCTGATCAAGGAATTGGCGCAGGACGAGGCGATCGCCGAGGCCGACACGCTGCTGCTCACCGTTCCGAACCAGCTCGGCGTCGACTACAATGCGCATGTCATCGAGGCGATCCTGACCCATGTCGCTCCGGCGCTGGGCTGGCGCTGACGCCGGATCGATCAGGGCCGAGTTTTCCAGGGAGGTACACAATGCCAAAGAAGGCCTTGATCGCCTGGGGCGGCTGGGAGGGCCATACGCCGGAGCAGAGCGCGAAGATCGTTCGCACCTTGCTTGAGCGAAACGGCTTCGACGTCACGCTGGGTGAGGGCACGGCGATGTTCGCCGATCCGGAGCTTGCTTCCTTCGATCTCATCGTGCCTGTCATCACCATGTCAAAGATCGAAAAGGCCGAGTTGCAGAACCTGACGCTTGCGGTTCGCGGGGGAAGCGGGCTCGGCGGTTTCCACGGCACTATGGGCGACAGTTTTCGCAACGAGCCCGACTATCAGTTCATGACCGGCGGCCAATGGGTGGCGCATCCCGGCAACATCATCGACTATACTGTCGCGATCACCCGGCCGGACGATCCGATCACAAAAGGCATCAGCGATTTCGCCTACCGGTCGGAGCAATATTACATGCATGTCGACCCAAGCAATGAGGTGCTGGCGACCACCACCTTCACCGACGCGCATTTTCCGGGGATAGGCGGCGTCGTCATGCCGGTCGTCTGGAAACGGCGCTATGGGGCGGGGAAGGTTTTCTACAGTTCCCTTGGTCACACTGCGGATGAGTTCGCGGTGCCGGAAATGGCGCTGATGGTGGAGCGGGGTTTGCTTTGGGCGGCGCGGGGGTAGCCTCTGTCAGTCACCAATTGCGAAAGGCGAGCGGCGAACCGCGGAGGCAGCGAGGTCTGAATTCCTGCAATGGCTAGAAAGTCGGCCGCTGTCGAACTACCATCCGGTGAACAGCAAAGGGGGGTGGAATGGATCATCAGCGGACAGTATTCTTGGTCGGAGGGGGCACGGGCGGAGACGAGGAAGCCGTGTTTACGCTGCATGTAGAGGGCGCCGTCTGCAGCCTGACATGCGGCTACCGGGACAAGGTGATCAGGGCCGAAGAGGAAGATTTTTTCGAAGCTCTGTTCCAGATCCGTCAGGGGCTCGAAGCCGATGGTTTGCTGCCCTTCTGCTACGGGGCGAGTGCCAATGTTTATCCCGAAAATACCGTGATGGAGAAGAGTCGCGGATTGATGGCCTGCAAGGTGACGATGGGGCGATTTCCCCAAGAGACGGATCTGGTCGACATATTTGACGATGGCGTCGACGTGGTTCCGGTTTTCGTCCATATGCAGCAGGAATTTTGGGAAGAATGGCTGACTTCGCTGCCTTCCTAGCGGCTGGCGTTCATCCAATCCCTCCGGTTACCAGATAGCCGCCGGCGCTGCGCCCATCCTCCAGCCGCACAATAGCCGTCACGATCGAGCCATACGAGCCACGCCAGACGCTGTGGAAGCGCTGGTGCTCAGCGGCCGGAACCAATGCCTGTCCACAGGAGCGCGCTCCGCTTCGCTGCATGGCGACAGGCTCGCCGTTGACATGCACCTTGACGCTGGCGTTTTCCGCCTCGGCGTCGATCGGCAGGTCGAGCGTGATGGTGATCTCGTCCTGATCGCCGGTCGTGCGCGTCTCGGCGGCAAGCGCGATGACGAGCGGAGGTGCCTTGCCGTTACCGGTTTGCGTGGGCCGGCGGGAAAATACATCTTCAGTCAGTTCCGGCGTGCGTGGGGGCAGGGTGCGGCGCCGGGTCGACTGTTCGAAATCGCCGGCCATGCGCAACAACCTGACATCATCATAGGCCTTGCCGGCGAAAGTCAGGCCGACCGGCATGCCGATATCGGCCATGGTTCCCATCGGCACGGTGACGGTGGGGATGCCGAAATGGCGCCAGACCAGATTGCCGTTGGCGACCCAGGTGCCATTGCGCCAGGCAAGGGCGGCGGACGCCTCGTCGATGTCTGCATCGGCCGGTCCGACATCGGCGGTCGCGGGCAGCACCACGGCGTCGATGCCATGGGCGTCCAGCCAGTCCTCGAAATCGATCCGCCTTGTCGCTTCGAGCCCCTTCAGGCCTTCTTCAATCGTCGGGATTTCCGTGACGGGCGTGACGCCGGACCGCGCCCGCTCGACATATTCCCTCAGGTCGAAGCCGCCCTCATAGCGGTCGGGCAGCGTGCCCGGCGGCTGCGGGAAGATCTTTGGGCCGTCGACCGAGACGAGATCGGGCAAAGACGGGTCGGCATTGGCGTGCAAAAAGTCGTCCCAGCCCCAGATGCAGAGATCCCAGAGTTCGCGCTCGGCGAACTCCTGGGGCATCAGCCCGCGCTCGACCATGGTGCGAGCACCCGGGCGGTCGCGCTCATAGTTGGAAACGACGGGAAAATCGACCTCGACCACCTCGGCGCCAAGCCGCGCGAGATAGGCCGCTGCCTGTTGCCACAGGGCAAGCACCGAGGCGCGGGTTTCGATCGGCGCATCGGCCTCGCTGTCGCGGCCGATATACATTCTGGGCACGCCGAGCCGCTTGCCTTTCAACGACCCCGCCAGTGCGAGATCGGTATAGCGGGGCGGCCGCACAGCGGAGCTTTTCGGCAGCTCGACCCAGGGCTGCGCGCGCCAGAAATCGCCTCGCGTCTCGGGATCGTCGGCGACGATGATGTCAAGCAATTCGAGCATGTCGGGCATTGTCCGCGCGTGCGGCACCACGACATCCATGGTCGGCACCAGGGGCCAGTTGCCGCGCACCGAAATGACGCCGCGCGACGGGGTGTAGGCGACCAGTGCATTGTTGGTGGCCGGCGCGCGGCCGGACGACCAGGTTTCTTCGCCAAGCCCGAAGGCGCAGAAGCTGGCCGCCGTCGCCGTGCCGGAGCCATTGGACGAGCCCGACGCGAAGGCGGCGGTCAGATAGTCGCCATTGTAGGGGCTCTCGGCGCGACCGTAGACGCCGCGCTGCATGCCGCCATTGGCCATTGGCGGCATGTTGGTCAGCCCGATCAGCACGGCGCCGCCGGCGCGCAGCCGGGCAATGGTGAAGGCGTCCTCATTGGCGATGAGATGCTCGAAGGCGGGCGAACCGGCGGCCACCGTCAGGCCTGACACCTTGTAGCTGTCCTTGGCGGTGTAGGGGATGCCGTCGAGCGGTCCGAGCACGGCGCCGTTGCGGCGGCGCCGGTCGGAGGCTGCCGCCTCCTCGAACATATCAGGATTGAGCACTG
>NZ_RZTF01000529.1:0-3555 GCF_004023175.1 Mesorhizobium sp. M7A.F.Ca.MR.362.00.0.0 | reverse complement strand
GGTTGATCGCCACGAGGTAGAGCGGAAACACCCAGGTCGCGGTGCGCAGTTCGGCCTCGCCGCGGTTCTCGACGATGGTGACGTAGAACTGCCGCGGCAGCATGATGATGGCAAAGCCGCTCAGGCACGTCAGCACCAGCCAGGTGGCGAGCGAGGTGTTGTAGCTCATCGCCTGCCGGACCTGCGCGTTCTGGGCCAGCTTGTCGAACATGTCGCCCGGGCCGCCGAAGATCAGGAAGGTGACCATCAGGCCGATCGCCAGGAAGGCGGCGAGCTTGACCACGGTTTCGACCGCCACCGCCAGCACCAGCCCGTCCTGGTGTTCGGTGGCGTCGGCATGACGGGTTCCAAACAGCACCGCAAACAGCGCCAGGAGCATGGCGACGACCAGCGAGATGTCGCTGACGAAGGGATCGAACGAAGGCGGCGATCCCGTATAGTGCTCGACCATCAGGCTGACCGAACCGGAGATAGCCTTCAACTGCAGCGCGATATAGGGCACCGCGCCGATGGTGGCGATCAGCGTGGCGATCGCCGCGACGGTGAAACTCTTGCCGTAGCGCGCGCCGAGGAAATCCGCGATTGAGGTGATCTTCTCGGTCTTGGCCAACCGCACGATGCGGTTGAGCAGCGGGAAGCCGAACACGAAGACGAGCACCGGGCCTGTATAGATGCCGAGGAATTCGAGGCCGCGTTCGGAAGAGAGACCGACCGAGCCGAAGAAAGTCCAGGATGTGCAGTAGATCGCGAGGCTGAGCGCGTAGATGAAAGGCCGCCCCCGGCTCGGCTCGGAGATGGCCGAGCGGCGGTCGCCGAGGCTGGCGATGGCAAACAGCAGCGTCACATAGGCGACCGCGATGATGACGATGAACAAGCCCTGCACGCTTGGACTTTCCTCCTCTGCCGTCTTTCTATCCGGCTTGCCCGGACGCAATCACAGCTTGGCGTCCGAGTCCATTGCAGAGCTGCATAGGACGGTTCTCAGGCCGGCGCGTCGGTGTCGATGTCGTTATGGTGAAGATCGCCGCTGGGCGCCGTGGAAGATGCGGCCGACAATGATCTCCTCCGAACCCATACGATAGAGGATGATGTGCTTGCCATGGACGAACTGATGGGTCCTGCCTTCATAGAGCCTGCCCATATTCGGGTAATCGCCGAGCAATTCAAACACCGCGTCGAGTTCACGCAGATACTTTTCGGCCTGAGTGTGGCCGAAGTTTTCGAAGATGTGTCGGTAAATGTCTTTCAGATCGCGTTCGGCGCGATGCGTTATCCTATGGCGCATGCGGGAATTCGGCACGCGCTTCCCGAATAATGTCGTCGATAGACTTGTCGCTGACGGGGCTCTCGAAACCTTCGTCGATGGCCGTCTGAATCGCTTTCCGCTTCTCATCGGGCGAAAGCGCGTCGAACCAAGCGCGCTGCTCCTTTGTCGGAGCCGCCCACGGGTAAACGCCAATGCTGATGGTTTCGAGCATGTTCATGAGAATATTATAGGCGAAAACGCCTATGATTGCCAGAAATTCAACGCTGCTCCTGCCGAACCGTGGGTCTCGAACAACTGAACCGGGGTCGGTCTTGGCGAGCAACCTAGCCGGCTCCCGGTAAGGAGAAACCGGTTGCTTTCTCCTTTTTGCCGATGTTGCGTCAGGAGGTTTTTGTTATGTTGTCTAAGGTCGATGTCGCAAGGACGGAAACGGCAGCTCGGCCAGTCACGACAAGGAGGGTCGAATGCTGAAAGAATTCCAGGAATTTATTTCCAAGGGTAATGTGATGGACCTTGCGGTCGGCGTCATCATCGGCGCGGCCTTCGGCAAGATCGTCGATTCCCTTGTCAACGACATCATCATGCCGATCGTCGGTGCGATTTTCGGCGGATTGGACTTCAACAATTATTTCTTCGGATTGTCCTCAGCCGTCAATGCGACCTCGCTGGCCGATGCCAAGAAGCAGGGCGCGGTCTTTGCCTATGGCAGCTTCATCACCGTGGCGCTGAACTTCCTCATCCTCGCTTTCATCATCTTCCTGATGGTCAAGGCGGTGAACAACATGCGCAAGCGGCTTGAGCGCGAGAAACCCGCTGCACCGGCCGCTCCGCCGCCCGCCGACGTCGCGCTGCTCACTGAAATTCGCGATCTGCTCGCCAGGCGCTGACCACGGGCGGCATTTGCTGGACCAAAACCCCGGTCGTTCGCGGCCGGGGTTTTCTGTTTTCGCATCTGGTAAGGACCGCTGACGAAAACCGCAGACCAAAACGGACCCGCCCATGACCCTGATCGACAGCTTGCGCACCGAGGCCCGTGCGGCACCCGAAAGCGGCATTGTCGCCGTCGTCAATTACGGCCGCCTGCGCGAAGGCATGATTCCGCTCTGGGCCGGCGAGGGCGACCTGCCGACGCCAGCCTTCATCACCGATGCCGCGTCGAAGGCGCTGGCCGGCGGCGAGACATTCTACACCTGGCAAAGGGGCATCCCCGATCTCAGGCAGGCGCTCTCCCGCTACTATGCCAGGCATTTCGGCAAGACCTTCCCGGAGGAAGAATTCATCGTCACCGGCTCCGGCATGCATGCCATCCAGCTGGCGCTCGACGCGCTCGCCGGCGTGGGCGACGAGGTGGTTTATCTGTCGCCGGCCTGGCCGAATTTCGATGCCGCGGCAGCGATAGCGGGAGCCGTTCCGGTCGCGGTGACGCTCGATCATTCCGGCAATGGCTGGTCCTGCGACGTCGAGAAGCTCGCGGCTTCGATCACGCCGCGCACAAAGGCGCTGTTCATCAACACGCCGTCGAATCCGACCGGCTGGACCGCCGATCATGAGACCTTGCAGGCCATCCTCGATCTGGCGCGCGCGAAAAACCTCTGGATCATCGCCGACGAGATCTATTCGCTGTTCCACTATGGCCACGGCCGCGCGCCGTCCTTCCTCGACATCGCGTCGGCGGAAGACCGCATCCTGTACGTCAACTCCTTCTCCAAGAATTGGGCGATGACCGGCTGGCGTGTCGGCTGGATCAAGACGCATCCGAGCTTGCAGCAGGTGTTCGAGAACCTGATCCAGTATTCGAATTCCGGCGTCGCCCAGTTCATGCAGCGCGGCGCGGCCGCCGCCCTTGACGAGGGCGATGCCTTCGTTGCCGAACAGGTGGAGCGGGCGCGCAAGGCGCGCGACCTTGTCTGCGGCATTCTCGGCGCCACCGGCCGCGCTGGGTTCACGGTGCCGCAGGGTGCGTTCTATCTGTTTTTCACTGTCGACGGCATCACCGATTCACGCACCGCCGCCTTCGACATTGTCGACAAGGCCAATGTCGGCCTGGCGCCAGGCACGGCTTTCGGCCCCGGCGGCGAGGCGTTTTTGCGGTTGTGTTTCCACCGCCGCCTCGATCAGGTCGAGGAAGCGGCACACCGGCTGGCAAATTGGATGAAGGCAGTTTGAGGATTGGGCTGGACAGGAAAGCCGCGCGTTTGAAGATTCTGGACCGCCTCACTCTTCGGCCGCAGTAACGGCATGGATCCTAGGGTCTGCGCCGCGTCGCTTCGCTCCTTGCTCCGCCCTAG
>NZ_RZTF01000528.1:0-3564 GCF_004023175.1 Mesorhizobium sp. M7A.F.Ca.MR.362.00.0.0 | reverse complement strand
CCGCGTGTTGGGGCGAAAAGCGCCGTCGAGCGGCGGGATGGTGACCGCCTTGCCGCGAAACAGGTCAAGCACCGGATCGAGCATCATGGCTTTGCTCCCCAATAGGAAGCGGGACAGGTCCAGTTCGGGTCGGCGCCTGCGATCTTGTAGCGGCCGATGCGGTTGTTGAGGATGCCGCCGACGAACAGATATCCCTTGTGCTCGCGCATTGAGGTGACCATCGGATGCGCGCCGCCGGTGAGGTCGCCCATTGCCTCGACGATGCCGCCCTTCTCGTTGAATTTGACCACGCCGCCGGTGTTGATGTTGGGGAACAGCCATTCATCCTGCGGCAGGCGGCGCGTCATGCGCTTGCGCATGTCGGGATGGCGCAGCGACAGGTCGAAGCTCGGCGTGCGCATGCCGAGCCACGCCATCCAGTAATTGCCATCGGAGGCGCGGTTGATGTTGTCGGGATAGCCCGGCATGTCGCGGATGACGCATTCGGCGGTGCCGGCCTTCGGCCCTTCCAGCCAGTAGCGATGCACGCGGCAGGCCCAGCTTTCGGCGAAGAACAGCGACTTGCCGTCATGCGCCATGCACACACCGTTGGTGTAGCGGTAACCGTCGAGCAGCGTCTTCGTCGAACCATCCTTCGGATCGTAGACCAGCAGCCGGCCGGTGGCGCGGTTCTCGATCGAATCCAGCGCCCAGTCATGTGCGTCGTAACGCTTGGTCGAGTCTGTGAAATAGATGCGCCCGTCGGGTGCGATGTCGCAGTCATTGGGATCGCGCAGCCGCGCATCGTCGACGATCGAGGTCCACGAACGCGACGTCTCCGCCGACAGGCGTTTAACCTCCCGATCCGGCGAGACCGAATAGAGCCCCATGGCGCCGACGCAGCTGATCAGATTGCCTGATTTGTCGAAGGCCAGCCCCAGGGGGAAACCGCCGATGTGAGCAAACACTTCGGATTTGACGTAGTCCGGCGCGAAGAAACGGACGATCTCGCCATGACGCGTGCCGCAATAGAGATTGTCGTCGCGGTCGAGAATGACGTCTTCAGGCCCTTCCAGCTCGCCAAGCCCGATATGCTCTGCGGCCGACAGCCGGTTGTCGAGTTCGTAGGGCGTTCCGGAGCCTGGTGCGGCCGACTTTGTCTCGCCCATCTTGAGATAGACCGGCGCGACATAAACCTCGTTCAGCACCTTGTGGCGGTTCTTCAGCCAGCGGATGTCGATGGTCACCGCGACCGCCAGCATGATGCCAAGCACCATCTGGTTGGTGCCGGTGCCATAGCCCAGCCGGATCAGCCCGTTGGTCATGGTCAGCACAATGATGGCGCCCATCAGCCCCTTGATCACCGAGCCGCGGCCGCCGCCAAGGCTGACGCCGCCGACCACCGCCGCCGTCAGTGCCATGATCTCGAGGTTGAGGCCGGTGCCCGGCCCTGCCCCACTCAGCCGGCAAGCGATGAGGAAGCCGCCGATCGAGGCGCAGAAGCCGGAGAAGACGTAGGTCATGAACACGGTGCGGCGCACGCGGATGCCGGCATTGTGCGCCGAGCGCCTGGAGCCGCCGACCGCCAGCACGTGCCAGCCCGGCCGTGAACGGGTCAGCGCGATATGGGTGACGATGGCCAGGATGATCGCCAGCCACACCGAGACCGACAGCCCCCAGAAGGTGCCGTCGCCGATGAAATCCAGCACGTCCGAGGTGGCGCCGGAAAGTTGCACATCGGCGGCATAAGTGGTGACCAGGATGTCGAACAGCGCGCGGCCGAAGATGAAGGTGACCAGCGTGGTGAGAAAGGCGCGCAGCCTGAAATAGCCGACCAGATAGCCGTTGATCGCACCGAACAGCAATCCTGTGGCGATCGATGCGGCAAGCGCCAGCCACACGGACTGATCGAGGATGAAGAAGACATAGACCGCGGAAAAACAGGAGAGCGCGAAGATCGAACCGACCGACAGGTCGATGCCGCCGCCCAGCATGACCACCGTCATGCCGGTGACGATCAGCGAGAACTCGCCGAGCTGACGGGTCGAATCCTGCAGCGCCGTCAGCTTGAAGAAGCCCGGGATGAGCGAGCCGAAGGTTGCCAGCGTCGCCACCAGCGCCAGGAACGGAATGGCGTTGTCGGTCCAGCGCTTGGTCAGGATCTCGCCGACGACATGGTCGGGCACGAGATTGTAGCGCCAGGACTGGAGGCGTTCGCGAAAGGACATCAGGTCACTGCTGCAAGAGAAAAGACAAAGAGGTGGCCAGGCAATCCGACCACCTCATCGATATCGATTGAAGAGGCTTGGCTTATTTCGCCGCCGCTTCGGCCTGCAGGGCCTTCAAGTCCCAGCAGCTATCGGGCTTCAGG
This sequence comes from Mesorhizobium sp. M7A.F.Ca.MR.362.00.0.0, assembly GCF_004023175.1. Lineage (NCBI taxonomy): Bacteria > Pseudomonadati > Pseudomonadota > Alphaproteobacteria > Hyphomicrobiales > Phyllobacteriaceae > Mesorhizobium > Mesorhizobium sp. M7A.F.Ca.MR.362.00.0.0. Next base: position 1,214 of record NZ_RZTF01000528.1, on the reverse strand, counting down.
TCAGCCTTGGTCGTCGCCTTCTCCAGCGTGTAGATGTAGGTGTGCGAGGTGCCGGCCGGCTGGCCGCTCTGCAGCAGGAACTTGATGATGGCGTTCATGTCGCCCGACTGGCGGGCAAGATCGGTCATCACCACAGCGCCATAGGTGCCGTCCTGCAGCTTGTCGCAATCGGCCGCCTTCTCGCCACCGCCCGTGGTGACCAGGAACACCTTGCCGTCGAGCTTGGCGTCGCGGATCGCGGCAGCCGCGCCGGTGGCATCGCCGTCCCAGAAATCGATGATGGCGCAGATGTCGGGATTCTGCTGCAGCATCGTCGTCGTCACGTTGCGCGAGGTGGTCGCGTCCCAGTTGGAATCCGGCTTGGCCACCACCTTGAAGTCGGGGTTCTTGTCCAGCACCTTCATGATGCCGGCATATTGGTAGAGGCTCGACGAATTGGCCTGGTCGCCTTGCACCAAACCGAGCTTCTTGGAGGAGTTCGGGCCGCAGCCCTTGATCGCCGCTTCGGCCTCGAGCTGGCCGAGCCGGTCCCAGTCGCTGCCGACAAAGGCGTCGGCCGGGAAATTGGCCGGATTGTCGACCAAAATCACATAGGTGCCGGCGGCTTGCGCCTTCTTCATCAGCTTGGCATAGGAATTGAGGTCCGGCGAATGGATGATCAGCACATCCGGCCTGGTGTCCGACGAGATCGCGTCGGTGATCGCTTGCGCGCCGGCGTCGACGACCCAGTTCGGATCGCGTGTCTCGAAGGTGCCGCCCCAGGCTTCGACTTCCTTCTTCAGGAAATGCGTCCAGCCCTGTGCCAGGTCGAAACCCATCGCCATCGGCACCAGCATGACGCGCTTGCCCTTGAGCGCCTGTGCGTAAGCCGCCGGGCCAGGATCGTCGGCGGCAAAGGTTGGCGCCACGAAGGCGGTAACGGCAAGCGCCGTGGCCGCTGCCATGAGTGTTCTGATCAGTTTCATGTCACATCCTCTGGTTTGGTTTTGTTATCAGCGGCCGGCCCCAACCGTCCGCCGCAGTTCAGGTACTAAATGTCACCCTGCTGGGCGGTCTGTTCGTCACGTGGGTTGATGATGCCGTCGACGATGATGGCGCCGAGCAGGATCGCGGCCTTGATCAGGTTCTGGTAGAGCAGCGGGATGTCGATGATGGTCATGGCGTTGAGCAGGATGCCGATCAGCGCCGCCCCCACCAATACGTTGCGCACCCCC
>NZ_RZTF01000527.1:0-3657 GCF_004023175.1 Mesorhizobium sp. M7A.F.Ca.MR.362.00.0.0 | reverse complement strand
CGTGGCCAATCGTGCCGATGTTCACGTGAGGCTTGTTACGCTCGAATTTACCTTTGGCCATAATCGTTCTCCGTCTATTCTACCCGCTAAGGGGAAATTGTTATTCGCTCTTCAGATCCGGCACCGCGCAAGGAGCGCGACCCGGTGGCTAAGAAACCCTTAGGCGTATTTCTTCTGGACTTCCTGAGCCACTGCGGTCGGAACCGGCTCATAGTGATCGAACTGCATGGTGTAGGCCGCACGGCCCTGGCTCATCGAGCGCAGGTTGTCGACATACTTGAACATGTTGGCGAGCGGCACCATCGCGTTGATGACGACGGCGACGCCGCGCGCTTCCTGGCCCTGGATCTGGCCACGACGACCGTTCAGATCGCCGATGACGCTGCCGACGTAATCTTCCGGCGTCACCACTTCGACCTTCATGATCGGCTCGAGCAGCTGCACGCCAAGCTTGGGTGCGGCTTCACGGAAGCAGGCGCGGCCGGCGATTTCGAAGGCCAGAACGCTGGAGTCGACATCGTGGTAAGCGCCGTCGATCAGCGTCGCCTTGACGCCGATCATCGGGAAGCCCGCGAACGGACCCGAGGTCATGACGCTGTTGATGCCCTTTTCGACACCGGGGATGTATTCCTTCGGCACGGCGCCGCCGACGATCTTGGTCTCGAACTCGAACTCGCTGCTGTCCGGGTTCGGCTCGAAGACGATCTTGACGCGAGCGAACTGACCGGTACCGCCGGTCTGCTTCTTGTGCGTGTAGTCCTGCTCGTGCCTGCGGGTGATCGTCTCGCGATAAGCCACCTGCGGTGCGCCGACATTGGCCTCGACCTTGAACTCGCGACGCATACGGTCGACGATGATGTCCAGGTGAAGTTCGCCCATGCCGGAAATGATGGTCTGGCCGCTTTCCTCGTCGGTCTTGACACGGAAGGACGGATCCTCGGCGGCCAGGCGGTGAAGGGCGAGGCCCATCTTTTCCTGGTCGTTCTTGGTCTTCGGCTCGATGGCGATCTGGATGACCGGATCGGGGAATTCCATGCGCTCGAGAATGACCGGATGCAGCGGATCGCTCAGCGTGTCGCCGGTGGTCGTGTCCTTGAGACCGGCAAGAGCAACGATGTCGCCGGCAAAAGCCTCTTCGACGTCGGCGCGCGAGTTCGCATGCATCTGCAGCATGCGGCCGATGCGCTCTTTCTTGCCTTTCACGGTGTTGTCGACCGAGATGCCCTTGGTGAGCCTGCCCGAATAGATGCGGGCAAAGGTCAGCGAACCGACGAACGGGTCGTTCATGATCTTGAAGGCGAGCATCGACAGAGGCTCGTTGTCGTCGGCGTGACGCTCGATCTCGGCGTCGGTCTTGGCATCGACACCCTTGATGGCGGGAACATCGGCCGGCGACGGCAGATATTCGACGACGGCGTCGAGCAGCGGCTGCACGCCCTTGTTCTTAAAGGCCGAGCCACAGAACATCGGGTAGAACTTGACCGCGATGGTGCCCTTGCGGATCAGCGCGCGGATCTCGTCATTCGACGGCATCTTGCCTTCGAGGTAATTCTCGAGCGCCGTCTCGTCCATTTCGACGGCGGCCTCGATCATCTTCTCGCGGTATTCTTCGGCACGAGCCTTGAGGTCGTCCGGGATCTCGACGACATCCCAGGCAGCGCCCAGTGTCTCGTCGCGCCAGACAAGCGCGTTCATCTCGACGAGGTCGACGACGCCCTTGAACTCGGTCTCGGCGCCAATCGGCAGCTGCATGACAACGGCATGCGCGCCGAGGCGCGAACCGATCATCTCGACCGAGCGGTAGAAGTCGGCGCCGATCTTGTCCATCTTGTTGCAGAAGATCATGCGCGGAACGCGGTACTTGTCGGCCTGGCGCCAGACGGTCTCGGTCTGCGGCTCAACGCCGGCATTGGCATCGAGCAGCGCGATGGCGCCGTCGAGCACGCGCAGCGAACGCTCGACTTCGATGGTGAAGTCGACGTGGCCGGGGGTGTCGATGATGTTGAAGCGGTGCATCTTGCCGTCACGAGCCTTCCAGAAGGTCGTGGTCGCGGCGGAGGTGATCGTGATGCCGCGCTCCTGCTCCTGCTCCATCCAATCCATGGTGGCAGCGCCGTCGTGGACTTCGCCGATCTTGTGCGACTTGCCCGTGTAGTAGAGGACGCGCTCGGTGGTCGTCGTCTTGCCGGCGTCAATATGCGCCATGATACCGAAATTGCGGTAGTCTTCGATTTTGTATTCGCGGGCCATCGTAGCTGCCTCTCAGTCTCGTTCGCGCTTTACCAGCGGTAGTGCGCGAAAGCGCGGTTGGCTTCAGCCATCTTGTGGGTGTCTTCACGCTTCTTGACAGCCGTGCCGCGGTTGTTGGCCGCGTCCATCAGCTCGCCGGAGAGGCGGTCGACCATCGTGGTCTCATTGCGATTGCGGGCCGCAGCGATCAGCCAGCGAATGGCCAATGCCTGGCGGCGCTCGGGGCGCACATCAACCGGAACCTGGTAGGTGGCGCCACCGACACGACGCGAACGCACTTCAACATGAGGCGCGACATTGTCGAGCGCCTGATGGAAGACGGTGACCGGCTCCTGCTTGGTCTTCGACTGAACCTGGTCGAGCGCGCCGTAGACGATGGTCTCGGCGACCGACTTCTTGCCGTCATACATGACGGCGTTCATGAACTTGGTGACGATCAGATCGCCGAACTTCGGGTCCGGATTGATCTCACGCTTTTCTGCACTGTGACGACGCGACATGGCTTTTGTCTCTCAATCTCATAACCCGACGCACCCAAGGAGCGCCAAGGCCGGAAAATCTTACTTCGGACGCCCCTTACTTCGGACGCTTGGCGCCGTACTTCGAACGGCGCTGCTTGCGGTTCTTCACACCCTGCGTGTCGAGCACGCCGCGGATGATGTGGTAGCGAACGCCCGGAAGATCCTTGACGCGGCCGCCGCGGATCATCACCACGGAGTGTTCCTGAAGGTTGTGGCCTTCGCCGGGGATGTACCCGATCACTTCAAAACCATTGGTCAGGCGGATCTTGGCCACCTTGCGCAGCGCCGAGTTCGGCTTCTTCGGCGTCGTTGTATAGACGCGCGTGCAGACGCCCCGCTTCTGCGGGTTCTGCTGCATGGCCGGGACCTTGTTGCGCTTCACCGGCGCAATGCGCGGCTTGCGGATCAGCTGGTTGACGGTAGGCATTAAACCCTCTTGTCTCTCAATTCCGTGTCTCGCCCGGTCAGGGCCGCTCAAAGCGTCATTTCCATACGCAAATTCGGGCCATAAACCGCGCCTCGCGGTCTTGCCCGAACAAAAGGCAGAGGAAGCGGAAGCCGCTTCGTGCACGCCGGAAATGTCTTTTCGCTCGTAAAACGAACCCTGTTTGAGGCAAACTCCAAAGCGTGTCGCTTCGGAAGGGAGAGCCTCACATCGGTTCTGACTGGGCGGCTTCTACTCGTAAGACCGCGGACCGTCAAGCCCGGAGCACTAAATATTGCGCGCCGACCAAGGCTTGGCAGCCATGCGAAAACCGCATGTAATTTTCTTTCGCATTTTTGCAAGAGCGAGGAAGAAAGTGACAAGCCTTCAGGCAAAGTGAATGGGTTTGCGCTGTTGCGCGGCCTTGCTTCATGCGAAAAGGCCGCATGAGCAGTCAAAACC
>NZ_RZTF01000526.1:2795-3659 GCF_004023175.1 Mesorhizobium sp. M7A.F.Ca.MR.362.00.0.0 | reverse complement strand
GCGGGCCACCCTCCCCTCGAGGGGGAGGGAAAGGTCGTGCCTATCCTGTTCTACCGCTCGATGCTGCTGGCCGCCGATGTCGCGCCGATCGACGCACTTTTTGAAGCTCTGCGACAGCGCGGCATCAACCCGGTCCCCATCTTCGTCTCCAGCCTCAAGGACCCGGCATCCCTGGCGTTCGTGGAAACAGCACTCGCCTCACTGAAACCCGCCGCCATCATCACCGCTACCGCTTTCGCGTCCGGTGCCGAACCCGGCAATGAGACCTTGTTCGACCGCGCCGGCGTGCCGGTCTTCCAGGTCATCGTCGCCACCACCCGCCGTGACGTCTGGGAAACCAACCAGCGCGGCTTGGCGCCAGCCGACCTTGCCATGCATGTCGTGCTGCCCGAGCTCGACGGCCGCATCCTGGCCGGCGCCATTTCCTTCAAGGGCGAGAGCGAGACCGATCCAGCGCTTGGCCACCGCGCCTTCGCCAACCGGCCGGAACCGGATCGCGTGGCGCAAGTGGCTGACCGCGTCGCGGCCTTTATCCGCCTGCAGGAGACGCCCCGCGCCGAGCGCAAGCTGGCGATCCTGATGCCGGATTATCCCAGCGCCCCCGGCCGCACCGGCTATGCCGTCGGCCTCGACGTGCCGTCCAGCGTGCTGGCCATTCTGCAGGACCTGCGGGATCAGGGCTACGGGGTTGAGGAGATTCCGGAGACGCCGCGTGAGTTGCTGGGGCTGCTGGGGTTAAGCGGCGATGGGCTGAGGCTGGACGATTATCTCGCTCTTTCGACAGAATTGCCGACGGGTGCGATTACAGCGGTAGAAGCCGCTTGGGGGACAGCAGAAGATGACTTAGGGCTGTGCGAGACCCCC
>NZ_RZTF01000526.1:1058-2729 GCF_004023175.1 Mesorhizobium sp. M7A.F.Ca.MR.362.00.0.0 | reverse complement strand
GCCACCTTCGGCAACATCACCATCGCCCTCGCCCCGGATCGCGGCCGCTCCGCCGACCGCCGGGCCGACTACCACGACCCGACTTTACCCCCACGCCATGCGCTGATCGCCTTTGGCCTATGGCTGCGCAAGTCGCTCGGCGTCCACGCGCTGGTCCATGTCGGCGCGCATGGCACGCTGGAGTGGCTGCCGGGCAAGACCGTTGCGCTTTCGGAGAACTGCTTTCCCGAGATCGTCACCGGCGCCTTGCCCGTCGTCTATCCCTTCATCGTCTCCAACCCAGGCGAAGCGGCGCAAGCCAAGCGCCGCATCGCCGCCGTCACCCTTGGTCATCTGCCACCGCCGCTGACCGGCGCCGGGCTCGACGAAAATCAACACAAGCTCGAGCGGCTGGTCGATGAATATGCCCAGGCCGACGGACTCGACCGCCGCCGCCGAGACCGTCTGGCGAAACTGATCGTCGACACCGCGCAAAAGACCGGTCTCGCCACCGAAGCCGGTGTCGGGAAGACCGACGCCCCGGACGAAGCGCTGCGCCGCATCGACGCTTGGCTCTGCGACCTCAAGGATTTCGCCATCAAGGACGGGCTGCATATCTATGGCCGCGCGCCCGACGACGAGCCCGACGCCCTGCGCCGCCAAAGTGCCGAATGCGAGAAGACAGCGCTGTTCGCCGCGCTTGATGGCCGCCATGTCAAGGCCGGCCCGGCCGGCGCGCCCGCGCGGGGTCGCTCGGACGTTCTGCCCACCGGCCGCAACCTGTTCACCTCGGACCCACGCACCATGCCGACGCCGACCGCCTATGATCTGGGCAAGGCAGCGGCGGAGGAAGTGGTGCGCGGCTACATGCAGTCGCATGGCGACTGGCCGCGCTCGCTGGTCATCGACCTGTGGGGCTCGGCCTCACTGCGCACCGGCGGCGAGGAGATCGCGCAAGGATTGGCGCTGATGGGCTGCCGGCCGCAATGGGATTCGGCGACCGGCCGCATCACCGGCATCGAGGTATTGCCGTCGGCCACGCTCGGAAGGCCGCGCGTCGATGTCACCTGGCGCATTTCGGGCCTGTTCCGCGATATGTTCCCGACCCAGATCGCGCTGATCGATGCCGCCGCCAACGCGGTGGCCGCCCGCGACGAGGAGGACTCGGAAAACCCGCTCGCGGCCAAAACCCGTGCCGATGGCAAGCTCAGCCCGCGCATCTTCGGCACCTCGCCCGGCACCTATGGCGCCGGCGTCGAGGATATCTTGTCCTCCGGCAACTGGGCGGCGCGCGAAGAAATCGGCCGCGCCTATCTCGACGCCACATCGCACGCCTATGGCGGCGCAGAAGGCGAAGGCATCTCGGCGCCCGGCGCCTTCGAGGGCCGCATCGCCGAAGCCGATCTTCTCGTCCACACCGGCGACGACCCCGGTCGCGACATCCTCGAGGGCTCCGCCGACGTCGCCTTCATCGGTGGCTTTTCCGCGGCACTTGCGGCGCTCGGCAGAAATGCCGACGTCATCGTGCTCGACACCACGGACCCAAAGAAGCCGAAGCCGCGTTCGGTCAGCGAAGCCGTATCGCGGGTGGTGCGCGCCCGCGCCGTCAATCCTCGCTTCATTTCGGGACAGATGCGCCACGGCCCGCGTGGCGCCTCCGAATTTGCCGAAACCGTAGACCGCCTGGTCGGC
>NZ_RZTF01000526.1:0-1048 GCF_004023175.1 Mesorhizobium sp. M7A.F.Ca.MR.362.00.0.0 | reverse complement strand
GTGCATGATGCCTATCTCGGCGATCCACTGGTCCGCGCCTTCATCCTGCGCGAGAACCCCGCCGCTGCCAAGGTCATCGCCCAGCGCTTCCTGTCGGCGCGCCGGCGTGGCCTCTGGCATCCCCTGCGCAACTCCGTCGATGACGATCTCACCGCCCTGATTGCCGAAGCAGAAGCGCTTGGGGTGGCGGCATGAACGCCTTCTCTCGTCGCGGCGCCTGCCCGGCTTTGTCGGTGCCAATGCAAACCGGCGACGGGCTTTTGGTGCGGCTCAACCCGGTTGCTGGAGGCCCATCTTCTGGAGGCCCGACTTCTGGAGGATTGTCGCCGAAGCTTTTGATCGGGTTAGCCGAATCCGCCTTGCGGCATGGCAATGGCATCATGGAAGTCACCGCGCGCGGCAGTCTGCAGATACGTGGGCTGACGACGGACAGCGCGATGCTGCTGGCGGCGGAGGTCGATGCGCTTGATATCGCGGTGCGCACCGGCGTGCCGGTGGAGACCGGCCCGCTGGCCGGCATCGACCCGCAGGAGATTGCCGATCCCCGGCCACTGGCTGAACGGATCAGGGCTGCAATCGAAGAAGCTGGGCTTGCGCAACGGTTGGGGCCGAAGGTTTCGGTGATTGTCGATGGCGGTGGGCAACTTGGGCTGGATTCGGTGACGGCCGATGTTCGGCTTGCTGCAACGCGCAGTGGTGCGAGAATCCAATGGCAGGTGTCTGTCGCGGGTGACGGGCAGAATGCGAAGCCGCTAGCGTTTGCTGATGAAGGTGCGGCTCGCGACATCGCCGTCGCGGCTCTAAGAATGATTGCCGAAAAAGGCCGTGAGGCTCATGCGAGGGATTTGACTGAGAGGCAGTTGGTGTCTCTGGCGGGTTGGCTATGCTCGACAAGTTTGCGCGAGGCGCCCCCCTCTGTCCTGCCAGACATCTCCCCCTCAAGGGGGGAGATTACGCTGCCACCGATGGTTTCGCCAATCGCCGGTGTTGGTAAGGAAAAGCCGGCGCCTAAGCTGCCGATCTCCCCCCCTGAGGGGGAGATGTCCGG
>NZ_RZTF01000525.1:0-3654 GCF_004023175.1 Mesorhizobium sp. M7A.F.Ca.MR.362.00.0.0 | reverse complement strand
GCTGTGGCGGATATCGACACCATACTCCGCACCCGAATCCAGCACCGTATGCCAAAGGCTTTCGGCGAAGGTCGCAAACACCAGAAGGTTGAACACCGCCTGCCCATCCGGCCGATCGCCGCCGCGCCAGAGCGTGACGCTGGTGTGATCCATCGATGTCGCGGCGGCGGCGCCAACCGGGAACGTCGTTGGGTGCAAGTCGATCGAAGACAGTTTCGCCAGCATGGTGCGTGCCTTGACGCCCGAAATGCTGATCAAGACCCGTGCATGCGACTGATCCGACAGCGAGGCGGAGCCGGAGAATGCCGGCGTCAACGTCTGCGTCGTGTGCTTGCCGCCGTTTGACAGAACGAAGAACTGATCCGGCCCCGACCAGATCAGCGTGGCATCCGGAGTCTCCGGAGTCTGTACCGCCTTCGGCGCATCCGGTGGCACCGCGCCGAAACGGGCCTTGGCCGCTTTCGCCAGATCAGCCCCTTGGCCGCGCCTCGCCATGATCTGGATCAGATCAAAATTGCGGATCTCGGTCAGCGAGACGCCGGCCTCGATACCGCGTGCACCATGCACGCCGGCAACAAGCGCCTTTTCAAGGGGACTGCGGGGAGCCCAGGAAAAATCAACCACGCTGGCGCCCTCCATCCGGATCGTAGAAGACGGGATTGCAGAGTTCGACATCGTAGTCTTCGCCGCGCAACGGGTCATGCCCATGCACGATCTCGCCGATGCGTTCGCGGCCGCGTTCGACAAGCGCGAGCCCGATCCACTGATCCGACGTCGGCGAGAAGCAGACCGAGGTGACATAGCCCTGGTCGTTGCCGGGGCCGGGTGTCTGTCCCTTCGGGATGATGTGCGCACCGGAGCGCAGCCGGCGTGCCTTGTCCGTCGGCTTGATGCCGACGACGACCTGCCGGTCCGGGGCTACCAGCGCCTCGCGTCCGGCCATGACGCGGCCGATATAGTCTTTCTTGGTCGACATCATCTTGCCCAGGCCAAGATCGGCCGCCGTCGTCGTGCCGCTCAGTTCCGGTCCGGCGATGTGGCCCTTTTCGACGCGCATGACGCCGAGCGCCTCGGTGCCGTAAGGCGTCACGCCGAACGGCGCGCCGGCCAGCATCAAATTGCGCGCCATGGCATCGCCAAAGCGCGCCGGCACCGAAATCTCGAAAGCCATCTCGCCTGAGAACGAGATACGGAACAGCCGTGCCCTCAGGCCCCCGCGAAGTGCTACTTCGCGCGCGCCCATGAATGGAAAGCCTTCGTTGGAAAGGTCTTCGGCCGGGTCGACGATTTCCCTGAGCAGGTCGCGTGTCTTCGGCCCGGCGATCGAGAATTGCGCCCACTGGTCGGAGACGGAAGTGAGCTGCACGTCGAGCTCCGGGAACAGCACCTGGCGGCAGAATTCGAGATGCTGCATCACCAGCCCGGCCTTGGCCGTGGTGGTGGTCAGGAAGTAATGATCCTCGGCTAGCCGCGATGTCGTGCCATCGTCATAGACGATGCCGTCCTCGCGCAGCATCAGCCCATAGCGCGCCTTGCCAACGGCGAGGCTGGAGAAGGTGTTGATGTAGACGCGATCCAGGAAAGCGCCGGCATCGGGACCGTGCACGTCGATCTTGCCGAGCGTCGAGACATCGCAGAAGCCGACGCCGCCGCGCACCGCCTTGACCTCGCGGGTCACCGATTCCAGCCAGTCCTTCTCACCGGCGCGCGGGTACCATTGCGCGCGCTTCCACAGGCCGGTGTCGACGAAGATTGCGCCCTGTTCGGTCGCCCAGTGGTGCGACGGCGTCAGCCGCGTCGCATGGAACGTCTCGTCGCGGTGATGGCCGGCGAAGGCGCCGATGGCGACCGGCACGTAAGGTGGCCGGTAGATCGTCGTGCCGGTCTCGGGGATCGAACGGCCGCTGACCGCGGCCATGATGGCAAGGCCGGCGACATTCGAGGTCTTGCCCTGGTCGGTCGCCATGCCGAGCGTCGTGTAGCGCTTCAGGTGCTCGACGGATTCAAAGCCTTCGCGCTGCGCCAGTTCGATGTCGGAGGCGGTGACGTCGTGCTGGTAATCGACAAAAGCCTTGCCCTTGCCGGCGACGTGCCATAGCGGCGTCAGCGAGAATGCCTCGTCGTCGGCGGCAGGCGCGATACCCACTGTGCCGCTATGTCCCGTGTCACGCGCCGCTGCCGCGCCGGCGGCAAATCCCTGGCTCAGGCAGGCGCCGAGGCCGAAATCGCCATTGGCGGCACCCGCGGCGACCATGCCTGGAGGCGCGCCGTCCGGCACGAAGGCAGATATGTCGTTCTGCCATTTCGGCCGGCCACGATGGTAGGAAGTCAGCCCGACAGCCGGGTTCCAGCCGCCAGAGACCGCGAGGCCGTCCGCTTCGACCTCGGCGCGCGCGCCACCGGTCAGCGAGACCGCGATTTTCCTGACGCCATCCTTGCCGCCATCGACGCCGCTGACGGAACCATGCAGCACCGGGAAGCCGCCCTTGGAGGCCAGCGAACGATGCGCCGGCGACACTTCGGACCGTGCGTCGATGACCGCCGCGATCTGCAGGCCGGCCCCGAGTGCAGTCTCGACCGTACGCCAGCCATCCTCATTGTTGGTGAACAGCGCGAGGCGCTTTGCCGGTGTCGCCGCATAGCGCGCGACATAGGTGCGCATGGCGGACGCCATCATAACACCGGGCGTGTCGTTGCCGGCAAAGACGATCGGCCGTTCGATGGCGCCGGCCGCGACAACGCAGCGCTTCGCCACGATCCGCCACAGCCGCTGGCGCACCTGATGCTGAGGCGGCGAGGGCAGGTGGTCGTTGACCCGCTCGATCGCGCCATAGGTGCCGCCATCATAGACCCCGAACAATGTCGTGCGGGTCATGATGCGGACATCGGGCATATCGGCCAATTCAGCCAGCGTCCGCGACAGCCATTCGGCTGCCGGCACACCATCGATCGTGCCGCCATCCGACAGCAGGCGGCCGCCGGGGACAACATCCTCTTCGCACAGGATGACGCGGGCGCCAGCGCGGCCGGCTGCCAATGCCGCGGCCAAACCGGCCGGACCTGAACCGGCGATCAGCACATCGCAATGCGCCCATGCCTTGTCGTAGTGATCGGGATCGGCGATGCCTGAGGCACGGCCGAGGCCGGCGGCGCGGCGGATCGCCGGCTCGTAGATCGCTTCCCAGAACTTCGCCGGCCACATGAAGGTCTTGTAGTAGAAGCCGGCGACGAAGATCGGCGCGAACAGCTGGTTCACCGACATCACATCGTGGCGCAGCGACGGCCATCGGTTCTGGCTGGCGGCCTCGAGCCCGTCATAGAGTTCGGCTGTCGTCGCCTTGGTGTTCGGCTCGCGCCGTGCGCCGGTGCGCAGCTCGACCAGCGCGTTGGGTTCTTCCGAACCAGCGGTGAGAATACCGCGCGGGCGATGGTATTTGAACGATCGGCCGACCAGCTTGACGCCGTTGGCGATCAGCGCCGAGGCGAGCGTGTCGCCCTGGAAGCCGGAGAAAATCTTGCCGTCGAAACGGAAGTTCAGTGGCACCGAGCGGTCGATGAGACCGCCCGACGTGAGACGGTGAGATTGGCTGGAAGTCACGATTGCCGACCCTTCGTCGCTTCGATGTCATGCGGCAGGGTCGCGCTGCCCCTCAT
>NZ_RZTF01000524.1:1291-3664 GCF_004023175.1 Mesorhizobium sp. M7A.F.Ca.MR.362.00.0.0 | reverse complement strand
CGGGTCTGCGCCGCGTCGCTGCGCCCCTTGCTCCGCCCGTGGATGACGAAGCGATCAGGGTTCGAGCCAATCGCCAAGGCATTCGATAAAAACTTCTGCGCCGAGAAACTCGATGCGTCAGTGGCGCTTGGCTTGCACCAGATAAGCCTCGATCTCGGTCTCGCCGAGCCACCTTGCCGCCTCCAGCCGGTGCAGGCCTTCGACGAGGATGTGGCGCTTGCCGTCATGGCGGACCTGGATCGGCGTCTTCATGCCGTTTTCCAAAATGTCCTCGGCCAGATGGCGAACGGTCTCGGGATGCAGCGTCTTCTTGCGCGCCGTCGGCACGTAGATCTCGTCGACCTTGACCTTTTGCACTCTGAGCATTCCGACCCCCGTGGCGGAAACGCCGCCTCCCCTGAGATAGTCCGTTTGATGGAGGCGGCCAAGGGTGCGGCTAGCGAATGCTGGCCCGATCGTTTCTATTTGACGCGTGACCGGCAGATCGCCGAAATGGCGGCCCTCGACCTTTTCAGGTGTTCATGACCCATCTGCCGACCGAATTCCCCGATTTCGGACTGACGCCGGAGCAGCGCCGCCACGCGGTGCGTGGCCATTATTACGAATGGCCGGGGATGGATGGCGAGCGCGGCGAGATCTGGTGCTACAGCGACCGGTTTTCCTATCGCGCCGGCGAAACGGTGGCGTTGCATGTCAGTTCGACAGCTCCGAACTTCGGCATGACAATCACCCGGGATGGCGGCAGCGAGACCAAAGTGTTCGAAAAATCGGGCATCGCGGCACGCCGGCAGGACACACCCGACCAGTGTTCGGCTGAAGGATGCGGCTGGGACGCTTCGTTCGAATTCCGTGTCGAGAACGACTGGCCGTCCTGCGCCTATCGGGTCACGCTGACCGCCGACGGGCGCGACGGCAAGCCGATCCAATCCCACCATATTTTTATCGTCAGCCCGCAGCCGGGCCGTAAACCCGGCCGTGTGCTGCAGGTGGCGGCGACGGGCACCTGGCTGGCCTACAACACCTGGGGCGGTTCCAACCACTACCAGGGCATTACCGGGCCGGACCGCAACCAATACTCGCCCATCGTGTCGACACAGCGCCCCTGGTGCCGTGGCTTCGTCGTGCTGCCGAAAGATGCGCCGCGCGTGCCGCTGGAAGTCGCCGTACCGCCCAAGACGATCCCGCGCTATCCGCACATGGAATGGGCGCTCGCCACAGGCCATTCGAAAAAGTACGCCTCGTCGGGTTGGGCCAGCTATGACAGCCATTTCTTCCGCTTTGCCGAGCGAGCCGGCTATCAAGTCGATCTCGCCAGCCAGCACGATCTGCATTTTTCGCCGGAAATTCTCGACGGCTACGACTGCGCCGTCTTCGTCGGCCACGACGAATATTGGACCTGGGAAATGCGCGATGCCGTCGACGCCTATGTCGAGCGTGGTGGTCATGCGGCGCGCTTTGCCGGTAACTTCATGTGGCAGACGCGGCTTGAGGACGAGGGCCGCCGGCAGGTCTGCTACAAATATCGCTCGCGTGCCGAAGACCCGGCCTATCTCCCAGGCGGCGACGTCACCCGTGCCACCAATTCCTGGGAAGCGCCGGAAATCGGCCGGCCGGGTTCGGCTACCTTCGGGCTCAACGCGACGCGCGGGGTCTATACCGGTTGGGGCGGCTGCGCGCCGCGCGGCGTGCGTGGTTTTCCGGTCTACCGGCCCGAGCACTGGGCCTTTGCCGGCACCGGCATCTATTATGGTGACCTGTTGGGGGCCGACAGCCATGTCTATGGCTATGAGGTCGACGGGCTCGACTTCGAGATACTCGGCGGCCTGCCCTACCCGACCGCTACCAGCGGCGCGCCAGACGGCTTGCAGGTTCTCGCCGTCGGCATGGCATCCCAGGTCGAGGAAAGCGCCGATATCCCGATCGAGGACCAGTTCCTCACCGACGAGGATGGCCGCTTCACCGCCGAGACGCTGTTCGGCGAGGCGAGCGACGCCAATCTGGAAAAGGTCAAACGCGGCAACGGCATGATCGTCAATTTCCCGCGCGGCAAGGGCGAGGTGTTCCACGCCGGAAGCTGCGAATGGGTCGCCGGCCTGCTAAGACAGGACCCGATGGTCGAACGCGTCACCAAAAATGTCCTCGATCGTTATCTCGGAAAGCCCTGACATGTCGAAAGTCCAGACCGCCGCGCAAGCCACCGACGCCCGGCGAGACTCGCATCTGTTCTATCTGTCCAGCCTGCGCCGGCCGCTGATCGACCGCGCCGAGGGCATCTATATGTGGACGCAGGACGGCCGCCGCTTCATCGACGGCTCGAGCGGCCCGATGGTCGCCAATATCGGCCATTCTAACCGCAATGTGCTGGATGCCATG
>NZ_RZTF01000524.1:0-1281 GCF_004023175.1 Mesorhizobium sp. M7A.F.Ca.MR.362.00.0.0 | reverse complement strand
AGATGTGTATACGAGACAGGCCATGAAGCGGCAGATGGACCGCGCCACCTTTGCCTATCGGCTGCATTTCGAGAACGAGCCGGCCGAGGAGTTGGCACGCGAACTGGCCGGCAAGCTGCCGGAAGGCATGGACCGAATCTTCTTCGTCTCGGGCGGCTCGGAAGCGACGGAATCCTGCATCAAGCTGGCGCGGCAATGGGCCGTCGCCACCGGCCAGGCCAGCCGCTGGAAGGTGATCACCCGCTTCCCCTCCTATCATGGCGGCACGCTGGGTTCGCTCTCGGTCACCGGCGACGATGCGCTGGCCGAAACGTTCGAGCCGATGATGCGGGCTATGCCGACCGTGCCGGCGCCGAATGCCTGGCGTGACCGCGACAATCTCTCGATGGAACAGCGCGGCATCCGCTATGCCGACATGCTGGAGGAGAAGATTCTTGCGGAAGGTCCAGACAGCGTGGTCGCTTTCATCATGGAGCCGATCGGCGGTGCGGCGACCGCGGCACTGGTCGCGCCGGACAGCTATTATCCGCGCATCCGCGAGATCTGCGACCGCTACGGCATCCTGCTCATCCACGACGAGGTGATGAGCGGCGCCGGCCGCACCGGCAAATTCCTCGGCGGCGACCACTGGAACTGCAAGCCCGACATCATCGCGCTGTCGAAGGGGCTGGGTTCGGGCTATGCGCCGCTTGGCGCGCTCGCCGCCCCGATGCGGCTGGTGCAGCCGCTGCTTGACTCCGGCGGCTTCCAGCACGGCCACACCTATGCCGGCAATCCGCTGGCCTGCGCCGCCGGGCTTGCCGTGCTCGGTGAAATGGACCGGCTTGGCCTGATCGCCAATGCGGCCGCCATGGGCGACGTGCTGATGGACGGACTGAAGGGGCTGGCGAAGCGGTTTCCGTTCATCGCCGACGTGCGCGGCAAGGGCCTGCTCACCGGCGCCCAGATGGTCGCCGATCCAGAGACCCTGAGGCCGATCGACCAGACCAAGAAAGCCACGCAGCGGCTGCTCGACCTCGCCTATGAACGTGGGCTGATCATCTATGGCCGCAGGGTCAAGGGCGGCGTCGACGGCGACAATTTCATGGTCGCGCCGCCGATGATCGTCACCAGGGAACAGGTCGGCGAGATCGTCTCCATCATCGGCGACTCGCTGGAGGTTCTCGCCTCCGAGCTCGACCTGCCGGTCGAAGGGTAAAAGCATGGGCCTGAGAAAAGTCATCATCACCTGCGCCGTCACCGGCTCGGTGCACACGCCGTCGATGTCGCCCTATCTGCCGG
>NZ_RZTF01000523.1:3427-3731 GCF_004023175.1 Mesorhizobium sp. M7A.F.Ca.MR.362.00.0.0 | reverse complement strand
CCGGATAGTTGATGAACTGCTGGTAGACCATGGCGATCTTGCGCTTCTGCACCGGCACACCGGTGACATTCTGGCCGTCGAACCAGATCGAACCGGAGGTCGGCACGTCCAGGCCGGCCATCAGCCGCATCAGGCTTGTCTTGCCGGAAAGCGTCGGTCCGAGCAGGACGTTGAGCGAGCCGTGCTGGAGCGTCAGCGACACGTCGCTTATATGCTCGACCGCGCCGACCGCCTTGGTGACGTTTCTCAGTTCCAGCATGACGCCTCCTCCCAGGCCTTCCGCATCAGCTCAAACCCCTCTTCA
>NZ_RZTF01000523.1:0-3417 GCF_004023175.1 Mesorhizobium sp. M7A.F.Ca.MR.362.00.0.0 | reverse complement strand
CCGCGACATGGCGCCGGCTTATGCCGCGCATGAACTCATCGAGCGCCGCCACCTGCTCGCGGCTGAGATGCAGACCGCGCTTGGTCCGGCGCCACAATACATCTTCTGATGTGACGGCCCATTCGTTTTGAACGAGATAGCGCACCTCGGCCTCGTAGAGATCGGCGCCGAAGTTGCGGCCGAGATCGACGTTCGATTTGGCCAGCCCCAGCAGCATCCTCGCGCGGGTTCCATAGAGCCGGGTCAACCGGCGAGCCAGGCGCGCGTCGAGGAATGGATAAGCGGTTTTCAATTTCGCCACTTCGGCATCGAAACCGGTGGCCGGGAAATCGCCGCCCGGCAGCGGCGCGTTTGCCGTCCACGGCTTGCCGCGTTTGCCGAGAAAACCCTCGATCTTTTCCAGCATCGATTCCGACAGCCGGCGATAGGTGGTGATCTTGCCGCCAAAAGCATTGACAATTGGGGCAGCGCCGTCGCCGCCATCGGCCTTGAGCACATAGTCGCGCGTCGCTTCCTGCGCCTTGGAGGCTCCGTCATCATAGAGCGGACGGACGGCCGAATAGGTCCAGACGATGTCCGAGCGCTTGACGGGTTGGGCGAAATATTCGCTTGCCGCGGCGCAGAGGTAATCAATCTCGGAGTCGCTGATCTTCACGTCATGCGGATCGCCGGGATAATCCTGGTCGGTGGTGCCGATCAGTGTGAACTCTTCCTCATAGGGAATGGCGAAGATGATGCGACCATCCTTGTTCTGGAAGAAATAGGCGCGTGGATCGTCGAACTTCCTGGCGATGACAATGTGGCTGCCCTGCACGAGGCGGACATTGTGCACATCGTTGAGCCCCACGACGCCAGACAGCACATGATCGACCCAGGGGCCGGCGGCATTGACCAGCAGTCGCGCCTTGATCTCCTCGGTCTCGCCGCTCTGCAGATCCTCGATCTGGATTGCCCACAGGCCGTTTTCGCGGCGCGCGCCGGTCACCTTCGTGCGGGTGCGGACCGTGGCGCCGCGGTCGGCGGCATCACGCGCGTTCAGCGCCACCAGTCGTGCATCATTGACCCAGCCATCCGAATATTCGAAGGCCTTCTTGAACAGCGGCTTCAAAGGCTTGCCGGCCGGATCCCTGGCCATGTCCAGCGTCCGGGTCGCGGGCAGCAATTTGCGCCCGCCAATGTGATCGTAGAGGAAGAGACCGAGCCTGATCAGCCAGGCCGGACGCAGGCCCTTGGCATAGGGCAGCACGAACCGCATCGGCCAGATGATGTGCGGCGCGTTCTTCCACAAAACCTCGCGCTCCATCAGCGCCTCTCGCACCAGGCGGAATTCGTAGAATTCGAGGTAGCGCAGGCCGCCATGGATCAATTTGGTCGAACCCGAGGAGGTTCCGCTGGCTAGGTCGTTCATCTCGGCGAGAAACACGGAAAAGCCACGACCGACGGCGTCACGGGCAATGCCGCAGCCATTGATGCCGCCACCTATGACGAAAATGTCACGGATCGGAGATGCGTCCACAATTCCTCCAACGATTTCGCATTGCACCATTTTTGGGCTTTTACGAAACCGTGTCGGAATTATTTCGAAATGATAACGAATGTCAAACGAAATATCACGAGCGCGTGATATCGGGCAGAAACCGCCTAGGCGAGCGACGTCTCGATCAACTGAACCTCGGCCTCCTGGCAGATCTTGCGCACTGACGGGATGTCGCAACGATCGGTGATGAAGGTGTTGACCTGCGACAGATGGCCGATGCGCACCGGTGCGGTTCGCTCGAATTTGGTCTGGTCGGAAACCAGGATGACATGCCTTGCATTGGCGATGATCGCCTGCGCCACCTTGACCTCGCGAAAATCGAAATCGAGCAGAGCGCCGTCATGGTCGATGGCGGATGCACCGATCACCGCATAGTCGACCTTGAACTGCCTGATGAAGTCGACCGCCGCTTCGCCGACCACACCGCCATCGGAACCGCGCACAACCCCGCCGGCGATCACCACCTCGATCGAGGGATATATCCGCATCCTATTGGCAACATTGATGTTATTGGTGATGACCATGAGCCCGTTGTGATCGAGCAACGCCTTGCTGACCGACTCGGTCGTGGTGCCGATGTTGATGAACAGCGAGGCATTGTCGGGGATCAGCCTGGCGGCCGCACGGCCGATCGCCTCCTTCTCGTCGGCGGCGATCTTGCGTCTCGCCTCATATTCCATGTTCTCGATGCCAGAGGGATACAGCGCGCCGCCATGGATGCGCGAGAGCAGCCGCTGGTCGCACAAATCGTTGAGGTCCTTGCGTATGGTCTGCGGCGTCACATTGAAGTGGGTGGCCAGATCATCGACCAGCACGCGGCCATGATCCTTAGCCATCTGGATAATCTCGGCATGGCGCGGCGACAGATACATAGGCAACCTCCCGTTTTCGTTTTTCTTGTCTATAGTCGAAAACGAAACCGATGAAAAGGCATGAGCCGGCTAATGAAATGCATGTGATTGCCAAGGTGAATACGAACGCAAACCAGATTGTGCCCGATCAATCCATTGCGCGCGCGATTTCCGTGATGACGGTGAAGGCCGTATCAACATCGGCGGCGGTCGCCTCGAACTGGCCGACCTGGAAGCGGATTGCGATCCTGCCATCGACCTTCGTCTGCGTCAGGTAGATGCGGCCATCGTCGTTGATCGCATTGACCAGGCGCAGATTGTGCTCGTCCGCATCAGTGCCAGCTGCAGCCTTGTGCCGGAACGAGAAGAGCGACAGCATCGACTCGCTGACGATCTCGAAATTCGGCTCCCCTGCCAGCCGCGCGGCAAGCCCTTCGCTCCACGCGACATGATTGCGGATCATTGTGCGCAGGCTTTCCAGGCCATGGGCACGCAGCAAGAACCACAATTTCAGCGCGCGAAATCGCCTGCCAAGCGGCACCGACCATTCGGAATAGTTGATGATGCCGTCGTGACCGTGCGTCTTCAGATAATCCGGCTTGATGGCCAGCGTCCTCACATGGCTTTCGGGATCGCGCAGGAACTGGATAGAGCAGTCGAACTGGGCGCCCAGCCATTTGTGCGGATTGAAAACGATTGAATCGGCGCCTTCGACGCCTGTCCAGAAATGCCGATACTCCGGACAGATCATCGCCGATCCCGCCCATGCGGCGTCGACGTGAAGATAAAGCGAATGCCGCCGTGCGACCTCGACAACCGCTGCAATATCGTCGGTGCCGCCGGTGCTGGTGCCGCCGACGCAAGCGATGATGCCGGCCGGCAGCATGCCGGCTTCCCTGTCGGCGATGATTGCCGCCTCGAGTGCCGCCGTATCCATGGCGCGAAAGCGGCCGGCGACGGGAATGCGCACGAGATTGTCCTCGCCGATGCCGGACACCCAGATCGCCCGGTCAATCGAAGTATGCACCT
>NZ_RZTF01000522.1:2905-3761 GCF_004023175.1 Mesorhizobium sp. M7A.F.Ca.MR.362.00.0.0 | reverse complement strand
TTGATCGTCCCCTCCCCTGTTTCGCGTGCGCCTCAACCATCGTCTTCACAGTCCGTAAATACGAAAGGTCGAGCGGCCCGATAGTTCACGCACAGCCCCGAGTTCGACCAGACGATCGAACAGGCGGCGCAGACCGCGGTCGCTCATGCCGGCGATCTTTTCCGAGGCAACGATCGCATCGTCCGACAGGAGCTTGTCGACAACGGTGTCCGCCGCCTTGGCCCTGAGTTTCGGCGCAACCGCAAGCAGCCGGTCCGCGCGGCGCTCGAGCTCGGCGAAAAGATCAATGGCGCGCAGCGCAGCGCGAGCCTGCGCGGCCAGCAGGCTTTTGGCCCGCTCAGGATCTGTCTCAATGCCTGTCGCCAGAGCGCCGGCTGCCGATCGGCGCGGGCGAGCGCTTGCGCCCAAGGCGGCTTCGGCGCCCAGCAGCGGCACGGCCTGCGCCCAACCCAGCCTTTGCGCCAGCAGGGCGTCGGCGAGCCAGGCTCCGATGGCGCGCCCAAAGCCGTGGCGTTCGGCGATCGCCATGGCACCCGTCATCATTACCACCGTCCCGCCACTGGCGGCGAGCTGTCGAAGATCGTCCGTCAGGGCGCTCACGCCCTCGTCGTCGGGAGCATAGCCGAATTCCTCCAATACCGCGGCCAGATTTCTCTTCGTCAGAAGCTCCTCTGCGGGCCGGGCGGCCAGCCGACGCCAGGCGAGGAGCAAAAGGCCGGCGGGTCCGACGGACAAAAAATCGCCCGGGCGTGTGAGCAGCACGGCGTCACGCAGCGCATTTTCATCTTCGACGCGGCCCGCCTGCTTCGCTGTTACCGCGGCCGCCGAAAGCGCCAGCCGCTGCCGCCAGGCGCCG
>NZ_RZTF01000522.1:0-2895 GCF_004023175.1 Mesorhizobium sp. M7A.F.Ca.MR.362.00.0.0 | reverse complement strand
CGCCGGCCCACCGCTCCTGCTGGCGAACCACCGCATCGAGCGCGCCGATGGCGGCGCCAGCGGTGAGCGCGACGTCTTCAACATCTTTGCCCGCAAGACTTTGCGCATCCGGCGCGGCGCGGCGCAGCCAGGTCGGCACAATTGCGATCGGCGCGGTTGAAGCAGCACCGGCAAGCGTGACCTGGTGGTGCAGAGAGGGTTTGGGGCGCAGAATCATCGAAAGCACGATGAATCATGGCGGCGCTTTTGGCAACGAAAATAGGCAAAAAGCGCTGCGCCTGTCGGCTATCCACAACGAACGATAATGTTGCCTTATCGTTCGTTTTGGTCTTTATAGAGGAAATGGCCCCTGTCGCTCGTTTTTCACCGGCGGACGGCCTCGTTTAGGCGTCAGATCGACGAGAATTCGCGTTCATTGAGCGGACCGGGTTTGCGCTTAATCCCCGGACAGCGGCCAGTGGATGGCCTCTCTCGTCACGCAGAACGCCGAAATTCACGCCAATCGGGCTTCCGGACGAAATCTCGCGTATCCTGGTGCGGCCGGATGAATCGGAATTCGTGAGACTGCGCACCGCAGCACGCAGTCTCAGCATTTCTGAATCGCCTGCTCGTCGCTCGGCGGTTTGGGCGACAATGTTGCCCCGGGTGACGCCGGCGGGTTCCGGGCAAGCGCAGCATCGATCAGGCGAGCGCGAACACGCTCCCGTTTCCGCGGAGGTAGCTTTGCCGCGGCGATCCAGCCCGGATCAGCCAGGATTTGACGCGCCAGGCGCTCGTATTCGGCCGATGAGCGCTTCAGCGCCTGGCCGCTCGGCCGTCGGCTTGAGAAGCGGATCTGCCGTGGCGCGGCCCGCCGCATCAGATGCGCGGCGAGAGGCGGCAATCCCTCGCCACCGAGCAGCCTGGTGCCGAAAACATCGTCGAAAGCCAGCAGCGTGATAAAGCGCCAGCGCACCGGCAACTGGCCAAGCGGAGTTGCGGCGCCGACGGCGTGCCGGACGTCGTAGGGACAGCGCCAGCCAGCTTCATTGAACCAGAGCGCCAGCACGGGTCGTGCCGCGGCTGGGTGGTCGAGCGGCGCCCAGAGCACCGAGAGCGCCTTCTCGAGCCTGTCGCCCTCGGGATTTTCACCGTTGAGGCTTGCCGTAATCCGCTGCTGGGTGGCCAGCGCCGTCGCCACGAGGGCGGTATCCTGTGGCTGATCGCCCTCCCCTCCCCTATCGGTGAGAAGCCGCGCGCAATGACTGCAGGCCGGCCGAGCGCTTCCCTCGTGCAGGTGGAAAGCCACGGAAAGTTGTCGATGACACGAGACACAGCGATCATGAAGCAGCCGGCCGTGCATCGGACAGATGCAGCGCTCGCCAAGCATCCAGCCGGCTCGCAAATAGGCATCGCGGCCGGCTGCTTGATCGGCAGCGAAGCAGGCGACACAGACCGGGGTGGATGGAGGCCTTGCCAACGGCGCCCACTCAGGTCCTGCGCTCACGTACCATGATCGAGAGCGGTGCGGATAGCGCTTGCTCAAGGCCAGGCGCTGCAGTCGCTCGGGGTCGACACCACAGGCCTGCGCCAACACCCTCGTCTGATCGAGCGCCGGCGCCCTGTCGTCGATCGCCAAGGGCGAAGATAAGCAATTGCCATCAACGGCGAAATGCCCCGCCAGCTCTTCCGCTGTAAGGCCGTAGCGGCATGCCACCCGCGCCATCCAGGATGACAGCAATTCGTCGCGATAGGGCCGCGGCGCCACGGGCAGACGATCCGGCTCCATCACCCGGCCGCCGCCTGCGGCATCCGCCGGCGTGCCGATTGCGTCATCGACACAAGCGGCAGCACGAGATCGTCTCCAAAACTCAGCAGGTCGAGCCGTTCCTTCCCCGACCGGATCGCCGCCTCGGCTGCCGTCTCGATCAGCTGGAAAATCCGGAACGTGACGCCGCTGGCGAGCGTGTGGATCCTTTCGCGAACCGGGTCCGTTTCGAGATCGGACGGAGCGCGCAGCGGCAGGATGCCAGCGAGGCTTTTCAAGAGCCGCGCAAAGGCGTGATCGTTCTTCCAGGGTTTTAGATGAAACGCCTCGAAGCGCTCGGCGAGCTGCGCGTCGGTGAGCAATGCCTGGCGCGCCAGATCGGTGCCGGCGCACACCAGCGGCACTCTCAGGTCGTTCGCGAGAAACCGCAGCGCATTGAGGAATATCCGTTGCTGCCGATAGGTCCCCGCCAGCATCCCGTTGACCTCGTCGAGCACGATCATCCTGGCGCCGACGGTGCGCAGCAGCGAGCGGCAGATGTCCTTCTCCCGGGCAAGCGTGCCGCCCACGAGCGCGGGAGCCTGCAGGCTGGCCAGCAGTTCCCGATAGAGGTCGCGCTCGACCGGCTCCGAGGGTACTTGGGCCACGACGACCGGCCTGTTGGTAACGCCCGTCGACTGACACAATGTGGGCGGATGCGCCCGCTCGAATTTGCGCACGATCTTGGTCTTGCCCATGCCGGTGTTGCCGTAGGATCAGCAGGCAAGGCATGCGGTCACGTGGGGGATAGGCGAGCAACGCGTTCAGGCGCACAAGTGCGGCTTGCGCCTGGTCGAAGCCGATCCAGCGGTCGGCCTTGATCCAGGCAATGCGTTCTTCGTCGGGCAAAGCGGCATAGCCGCGGTAGCGGTCGTCGAGGTGCTCGAAAGTCCCCTCCCCTCTCACGACCATTCCTCGACGGGAAAGACGGGGACCTTGCTCCAATCGATCGGCCGCTCATCCTCGATTTGCGCAGGCTCGGCCGCAACCGGCGAGTTTGACGCGGCAGCGCCGAGCGCTCGGTCGCGCCTTTCCGCCAGCTGACGCGCTGCCTTGGTGCGCCTGGTCGCGTCCTCGACCAGTGCGCGCTGGGCCTCAATGGTTTCGAA
>NZ_RZTF01000521.1:0-3766 GCF_004023175.1 Mesorhizobium sp. M7A.F.Ca.MR.362.00.0.0 | reverse complement strand
CATAGTCACGCCCTCGCCGCCTGGCGCGCCCTGTCGCGCTCGCGCGCGGCGAAGACCGGCATCACCTCGTCGACCCACAGCTTGATCGTCTTCTTCTGCAGCTCGAACGGCAGGTTGAACGTCAGGCCGAGGCAGTACTGGTCAACGCCCGCGGCTTCATAGTCGAGCAGCTTCTCGATCACCTCGTCGGGCGTGCCGAACATCAGGTTGCGACGGATGTTCTCGGGATTGTAATTGTCTTTGCCCTTGACGCTCTCGTAGGGGATAGCTTCGGGAAAGCCGTTTTGCACGGTGCCGATGTTCTGGAACAGGTTCTCGAACGCGCGGCCATAGTCAATGGCATGCCCGACCGCGATCTCCCAATCCTGCGCTCGTTCGTAGACGCAGGTGCGCCGCTGCATCATCAGGCGCGGGCGCGGCACCTCTGGATGATCGGCGACGGCCTTGCGGAATTTCTCGCCGAGCACGGCGATCTCGGCCGCCGGCGCCGACAAGGGCGTCGACAGGATCGAAGCGCCGATGCCGACCGCCCAGTCGAAGGTTCCCGGGTCCCGCGCGGCCACCCAGATCGGCGGATGCGGCTTCTGTAGCGGCTTCGGCACGCCGGCGGCGAGTGGGAACTTCCAGTAATCGCCGTCATGGGCATAATCCTGTGCCCACAGCTTCTTCACCGCCGGCACCAGCTCCTTCAGATAGGCAACGCCTTCCTGCTGCGGCATGCCGCCGGCCATGCGGTCGAACTCATATTGGTACGAACCGCGCGCGATGCCGAACTCCAGCCGCCCGCCGGTCAGGTGATCACAAAGTGCCGCCTCCCCTGCCAACCGGATCGGGCTCCAGTAGGGCGCGACCAGCGTCGAGGTGCCGAGGCGGATCTGCTCGGTATGCTGGGCAAGCCAGGTCAGCGTCATCAGGGGGTTGGGCGAGATCGTGCATTCGATCGTGTGATGCTCCGCCGTCCACAGCGTCTCGAAGCCACCCTCGTCGGCCAGGCGCGCCAACTCGAGGAGATTGCTCTTCACCTTCGACATCGGCATGTCGGGCGAGAAGCGTTCCATGGTCAGCGAAACGGCGAATTTCATGTCGGTCTCCCCAGTGCGTCGGGTTGGTCAGCGAAGGCGGATAATGAAGGGGTCCTGCATGGCGCCCGAGTAGTCGATGACGACGTTCTTCAGGCGCGAGAACTCCTCCATGGCGTCGAAGCCGCCGCGCCGCCCGTAGCCGCTCTCCTTGAAGCCGCCATTGGCGGACATGAAGGACGAGGCGCGGTAGGTGTTGATCCAGACGGTGCCGGCTTCAACATTCCTGGCGAAACGCAGCGCGCGGTTGATGTCCCGGGTCCAGATGCCGGAGGCGAGGCCATAGCGGGTGTCGTTGGCGAGACGGATCATCTGGTCTTCCGACGAGAACGGGATGACGCCGACGACAGGACCGAACAGCTCCTCCTGCATGAAGTCCATGCCGTTGTCAGCATCGGTCATCACGGTCGGCTCGAAGTACCAGCCGCCTGCAAGCTCATCCGCCTGCGGCCGCTTGCCGCCGGCCGCAATCCGCGCGCCCTGGCGCACGCCCGAGGCGACGTAGCCTTCTACCTTGGCGAGTTGCACCGACAGCGCCAGCGGTCCGACGTCGGTTTCCTCCAGCATCGGCAGCCCGACCCGCACGCGCCGCGTGCGTTCGACCAGCGCCTCGACGAACCGATCGTAGACGCTGGCCTCGACGAAACAGCGCGAACCGGCGACGCAGGTCTGCCCAGCCGCCGCGAACACACCGGACACGACGCCGTTGACGGCATGGTCGATGTCGACGTCGTCGAAGACGACATGTGGCGACTTGCCGCCGAGTTCCATCGAACAGGGGATGAGGTTCTCAGCCGCATTGGCGGCAATCCGCCGGCCCGTCGCCGTCGAACCGGTGAAGACGAATTTCGCGATGCCAGGGTGCCGGGTCAGCGCGTCCCCCGCCACGGCGCCGGTGCCGGTCACGACATTGACGACGCCGGCCGGGAAGCCGGCCTCCATGATCAGCTCGGCCAGCGCGAGCGTGGAGGCACTGGCATGCTCGGACGGCTTGACGACCACCGTGTTGCCGAGCGCCAGGCATGGCGCCAGCGTGCCGGTGAGCAGCATCAGCGGCGAGTTCCATGGCGTGATCATGCCGACGACGCCGATCGGCTCGCGCAGGTTGAAATTGAGCATGTCGAGCTTGTTGACCGGAATGGTGTCGCCGAGCAGCTTGTCGGCCATCCCTGCGAAATAGGTGTAGCTGTCGGGCATGGCGCGCATCTGCGCCCGCATTTCCTTGAGCAGCTTGCCGTTGTCACGGGTCTCGATCAGCGCCAACTCGTCGGCGTGCTCCAGCACCAGTTCCCCCAAACGGCGCACCAGCGTGCCGCGGTCGGTCTGGGTCATGCGTCGCCAGACTGGATTGGCAAAAGCTAGGCGCGCCGCCTCCACGGCCGCGCCGACATCCTCGGCATTGGCCTCTGCGAATTGGTACCAGGGCTTGCCGGTGGTCGGATCGAAACTGTCGATGTACTGGCCACCTTTCGGCGCCACGAACGCGCCGTTGATGAACAGGTTCTGGCGTGAGCCTTCGAGCGATTCGACCGTCGTTTTCATGCTGTCTGTCCTGGGTGAAGCATCATTCGGATGCGGCTTGCGTCCACGATTGCGACTGGCCGTCGATCATGGCGACGCGGCCGCCGTCGCCGGTGTCGATGTAAATGCCGAAGCGCTTGTCCTGGCGCTCCCGCGCATAGCGGCGCAGCATGGCGCGCAATTCATGGGTGGCGACCCGCTCATAGGGCAGCGCGTCGACGGAAAAGAAGGCGTGGCCATCCGGAAGTGCTGCTTCAGCGCTCTCACGGCTCAGTTCGGCGCGGTAGATGAGATAGCCCGGGTCGCTGTCGGCGACGTCGAAGACCGAATAGAGGAAGGTGTTTTCAGGGACGAGGGTCAGCGCCTCGCCGCCATCGAGGACGAGCTGACTGTCGGCCTTGCGGCGCCGCGCCGTCGGCAGCACCCAACTTCCCTTGCCATCGGTGCGCAAGAGGATGCGGTCGCCGGCTTCGACAAGATAGCCGATGATCATGTCCTGCGAGGCCAGCCAGCCGGCAGGCAGCGGATCCTTTACGCTGGCGTAACGGCCGCGGCAAAACCCGAGCGGCGCCGATGGGCTGGTTCCGAAAGCCTGGACCTGGCCGATCAGGATGATGTGGTCGCCGGCCTCGATGCGGTTGTGAACGGTGCAGTCGAACCATGTCAGGCTGTCGGTGAGGATCGGCGCGCCGGTGTGGGCGCGGTCATAGTTGACCGACTGGAATTTGTCCGCCGCTTTGGATGCGAACACCGAAGAAACGTCGACCTGGCCTTCATGGAGGAAATTGACCGCGAAGGACCGTGTTTCGTTGAATGCGGGAAAGCTCGCCGCCGCCTTGGCGACGCAGACCAGGAGCAACGGCGGGTCAAGCGAGACCGAGGTAAAGGAGTTCGCGGTCATGCCGCGCGGATTGCCGTCGCAGTCGCGCGTGGTGATGACGGTCACGCCGGTGACGAAGGTGCCGAAGGCACGACGCAAGGCGATCGGGTCGATCGTCCTGTGTACCACCGCGTCCGCCATTGCTTTCCTCCCATAGTGTCGGATGAAAGCTAGGCAAGAGACGGCCGGCCTTCTTCCTCCGGTCTGTAGGAAAGATGTCGGGGCGTGCTGCTGCCATCCCGAGCAAGTGCAGGCGCAGCGCGCCTGCACTTGCTCGGGATGGCAG
>NZ_RZTF01000051.1:23452-25654 GCF_004023175.1 Mesorhizobium sp. M7A.F.Ca.MR.362.00.0.0 | reverse complement strand
CGGTGACGGTCCGACGGTCCTGATCGAGGGTGGCAACCACGGCGACGAATATGAGGGGCCGATCGCGCTCGGCGAGCTTCTGCGCGAGATCGATCCACGGGATATTGCCGGACGCATCATTGCGATTCCGGCCATCAACATCCGGGCCGTCGAGGCCGGCACCCGCACCTCCCCGGTCGACGGGTTGAATTTCAACCGCAGTTTCCCGGGCGATTTCAACGGCACGCTGACAAGCCAGATCGCGGCTTACGTGCATGACGTCCTGTTTCCGATGGCCGACTACTTCCTGGATCTCCATTCCGGCGGTTCGTCCCTGATGATCCTGCCGAGCGCGATCATCGAGCCCTCCCCGACCGCGCAGGGGCATCGCAAGAACATCAGGGCGACGCTCGCCTTCGGGGCGCCGACCGTTGTCATGGTCGACAATCTCGGTGAAACCCGGACCTCGACCGCGTCCGCCAACCACCAGGGGCTGATCGTCATCGGCAGTGAGATGGCCGGCGGCGGCCTTGTCAGTCCGGATGCGCTGGCCATCTGCCGTAGGGGCATCCGCAATGTGCTGAAACATGCAGGCGTTCTGAAGGGCGCGCCTGACATCGCCCCTGGCGCCAACGCGCGCGTGCTCAAGGTTCCCGGAAGCGAAGGCTATCTGCTTTCCGAGGAGGACGGTGTCTTCGAACCCTTGAGCCCGCTCGGCAGTGCCGTCAGCAAAGGCGACCTTGCCGGACGCATTCACTTCCTCCACACGCCGTCACGCGCGCCCATCGATCTCCTTCACCCCATCGACGGCATCGTTTTCGCCAAGCGTCAGCCCGGCCGCGTGCGTCCGGGGAATTGCTGCTTCGTGCTTGCCAACGAATATCCGGAGGCACTGACCGATGAGCCATGAGGACATCATGGCGGCTGCCCGGCGCATTGCCCCCTTCATACGGCGCACCCCGGTCGTCAAGCTCGACCATGCCACGGGCGCAAACCTTCAAAATGATGTCTATTTGAAACTGGAATGCCTCCAGGTGAGCGGCTCCTTCAAGATCAGGGGCGCCACGAACCGGGTTAAAACGCTCGAGCCAAGCCGGATCGAAAACGGACTGATCGCCGCATCCGGCGGCAATCACGGCCTGGCCACTGCCTATGTGGCTGCCCGGGCCGGCGTTCCCGCCACCATTTACCTGCCGAACAATGCAAGCCCGCTGAAGGCGGAAAAGCTTCGCAAATGGGGGGCTGACGTTCGCTTCGAAGGCAATGTCTGGGATGAAGCGCATGAGGCTGCATCGGCCGAGGCAAAGGCGTGCGGCGCCTTCTACATGCATCCCTTCGCCGATGCCCAGATCGTGTCCGGTCAGGGAACCGTGGCGCTGGAGATGGTCGATCAGATGCCCGATGCCGACATCTATATCGTCGCGATCGGCGGTGGCGGGCTCATCAGCGGCATGTCCGAAGTCCTGAAGCACGTCAAAACCGAAGCCAGGATCATCGGTGTCGAGCCGACCGGTTCACCGACCCTTCACGCCTCCCTGGCTGCCGGCCGTGTCGTTCGCTTGCCCGAGATAACGACGAAGGTGGCGACCATGGCCTGCGGCCGCACGGACGAAAGCATCTACGAGATCGTCGCCAAGCACGTCGACGACATCGTCCTTGTCGAGGATGCGGACATGCAGAAGGCCGCTGAATTGCTCTGGTTCGAATTCGGCATCGCCGCCGACCTCAGCGGCGCGGCATCGCTGGCCGCGTTGATGAGCGGCGCTTTCAAGCCACCGCGCGGCGCTCGCATCGCCGGGCTTGTCTGTGGCGCCGGTGTCGAGGGCCTGAATGGCTGAGGTTGAGCAAGGCCGGTCCACGCAGACGCGGCCCTGACATGGATACGGCACGAGTGCCGCGAAATACCGCCGGAATGCCTGTCACTGGGACGGTCGTCGTGCGGGACATGAAAAAGAGGCGAAGAATCGTCCTGTCGCAACAAGAGGAGAACTGAAACATGCGCATTTCCCTGAAAGCATCCATTGCTCTGCTCGCACTCGCCATCGCGACGCCCTCGCTTGCCGCGGAAAAGGTTTTGGGGCTTGCGGCAATCGACCTGCAGAACTCCTTCTTCGTCCGCATGAAGGAAGCGGGCGACGTGGCTGCCGCCGACTATGGGGTGAAATCCACTTGGCAGAGCGCAGAGGGCAGTTTGGAAAAACAGGTCAGCATCATCGAGAATTT
>NZ_RZTF01000051.1:10089-23442 GCF_004023175.1 Mesorhizobium sp. M7A.F.Ca.MR.362.00.0.0 | reverse complement strand
CGTCAGCGCGATCCTGATCGATCCGATCGACAAGAACGCGGTCATTCCGGTCATCCAGAAAGCCACCGCCGCCGGCATTCCGGTGATCACCATGGGCAACAAGGTCGAGGCCGGCTCGAACTACTCGACGCTCTATCCGGACTACGACAACATGTCGATGGTTGCCCGCGCGCTCGGCAAGTCGCTTGGCGGCAAGGGCGAAGTCGCCCTGCTCGTCGGTTCGCGTGGCAACTTCGTGTCCGACACGCGCGAAAAAGGCTTTGTCGAAACCCTGAAAAAGGAGTTTCCGGACATCAAGATTGTCGGCATCGAGCCGACCGGCTGGGACGCAGCCAAGGCAACCAATGCCGCCCAGACCTGGCTCACCACCTATCCGGATCTGAAGGCCATCGGCTGCATCTCCGACAGCCTTTGCCTGGCCGCCGATTCCGTTGCCAGCTCGATGGGAACCCAGTTGCTCTACGGCGGCTATGACGGCGACGCCGAGATGAGGCCGCTGATCGACGACGGCAAGATGGTGATGGACGTGCTGACCGGCGCCTATCGTGTCGGCTACTGGAACATCGCCGTTGCCGCTCGCCTGGCCAACGGCGAAAAGCTGCCGCAGGATCTCTACATGCCGACCTATTTCGTGACCTCGGATGCGACGGCCGCGAAGCTCAAGGCGGATGGCCTCACCTTCGAATACATCAACACCGACAAAGAGGCGGTGGAAGCCAAGAACTATACCGAGCAACTCGGTCCCAAGGTTCCGGCGACCGCCATGACCCTGGCAAAGTAACAGCCTAAAAGCGGCTCAAGCGCCGGATGACGTATCATCCGGCGTCCCCTTTTCCTGACGATCGCCGTCGCCGCTCCGTGGTGATCGCGCATGATGCTCGATAAGAGGACCGACCCATGTTCCAGTCCTGGACCTCTCCGTTACTGCGGCGCAACGAACCGGTTCTCATCGCGGTGCTGCTGGTCGCCATCGCCGTCTTCGGCTGGATCGATCCGCGTTTTCTGTCGACCGGCAATCTTGTCAGCATCGCGCAGCAGAGTGCGGTCATCGCCCTCATCTCTTTTGCCATGACGGCCGTGATCATCGCGCGCGGCATTGATATTTCCGTCGGCAGCAATCTTGCCTGCTCCGGCATCGCCGCGGGTCTTGCCTACACGGCAACCGGCTCGGCGAGCTTGAGCCTTCTCGCCGCGATCGGTGGCGGTGCCGCAATCGGTCTGCTCAATGGAACGCTGATCGGCTTTGCCGGCATCTCCCCATTCATCGCAACGCTCGCCACCATGGCGTTTGCGCGCGGCCTGGCGCTCAGCCTCTCCGGCGCATCCAGCATCGCGGTCGCCGATCCGGTCCTGCTTTTCGCGGGACGCGAGACGATCGGCCTCCTGCCGGTCTCCGTCATCATCGCCGCCATCTGCCTGGGCCTCTGGTGGTTCGTGCTCAATCGTACGGTCTACGGACGCTGGATCTATGCGGTCGGCGGAAATGCGGGCGCGGCGCGGGCCTCACTGGTTCCCGTCGACCTCGTGCGCATCTCCGTCTACCTGATTGCCGGTGCGACAGCCGGACTCGGCGCGATCCTCACCATCGGTCGTCTCGGTTCGGCACAGCCGCTTGCCGGCACCGGGCTCGAATTTACAGCCATCACAGCCGCGATCATCGGCGGCACGAAACTGTCCGGCGGCCAGGGCTCCATCTGGGGAACGGCGATCGGGGCGCTGCTGCTGGGCGTCATCAACACCGGCCTGTCCTTCCTGCAGGTACCGCAGATCCTGATCTATTTCGTGACCGCGAGCCTCATTCTGGTGGCCGTTCTCACCAGCCAGCCGGAGAGTGTCGCCGCCCTGTTCAAGACCGGTGGCCGCAAGTCCACCCCGTCGCCCCGCAACACCGCCGCAACACCGGTCGGCAAACACAGCATCGCCTTGCGCGGGCTTGGCAAGTCTTTTCCGGGCGTCAAAGCACTCGACGGTGTCAGCTTTGCCGTCTCGGCCGGTGAGGTAGTGGGACTTGCCGGCGAGAACGGGGCCGGGAAATCGACGCTGGTGAAGTGCATTTCCGGTCTGCATCGCCCGGACGAGGGTGAGATCATCATCGACGGCAACGCCGTCCAGTTCCACTCCCCCAGCGACGCCAAGGGCATCAGCGTCATCCATCAGCATTTCAGCCTTTCGCCGGACCTGACGGTGGCCGAGAATCTCTTCATCGGCCGCGAACCGCATACCCGCCTGGGATTTCTCGACCGGGCCCGGATGCGGCGAGATGCAAAATCCATCATGGACGAGCTGTCGCTCGACATCGACATTGGCGCGGAGCTGCGAACGCTTTCCGTCGGGCACCGGCAGATGGTGGAAATTGCCCGTGCCGTTCTGTCCGATGCCTGGTTCTTCATCATGGACGAGCCGACCAGCGCGCTCTCCAACCGCGAGCGCGACCAACTCTACGACCTGATCGACAGGCTGAGAGCTCGCGGCGCCGGCATCCTCTACATCTCGCACAAGATGGAGGAGATCTTCAGCCAGTGCGACCGCGTCGTCGTTCTGCGTGACGGACGCTTCATCGGCGAGCGCCAGACCCGCCAGACCAGCGAGGCCGAGATCGTCTCCATGATGGTCGGGCGCGATGTCGGCGACATCTTCCCCTATCTCGAAGTGCAAGTCGGCGAAACCGCGATCGAAATCAGCAACATCTCCGATGGCAAGCTCTTGAAGTCGGCCACGCTCAGCGTGTGCAGGGGCGAAATCGTCGCGCTCGCCGGCCTGATGGGAAGCGGCCGCTCCGAGGTGCTCAGGCTGATTGCCGGCCTCGAGACCATGCATGGCGGCACGCTCAGAATTTTCGGCGGGCAGCAGACCGGCGGCGACACCAAGGCCGCCAATCGCGCCGGCATCGTCTACATACCCGAAGACCGGCACCTGGAAGGATTCGTCGGCACGATGTCGATCAGGGACAACCTGTCCCTCGCCTGGATTCGCGACAACAGTCACTTCGGCCTGCTGAGACCTCGCCGCATCCTGGCACTCGCCCGCGATCTCATCGGCTCACTCGGCGTGCGGCCGGCCCAGCCCGACAAAATGACCATCGAGCTTTCGGGCGGCAATCAGCAGAAGGTCGTCATCGGCAAATGGCTTGCCACCAAACCGAAGATCATCCTGCTCGACGAGCCGACACGCGGCGTCGACGTCGGCGCGAAGTCCGAACTCCATCACCTGATCGCAAGATTGAAGGCCGAGGGCGCGGCGATCCTCATGGTGTCGAGCGAGTTGCCCGAGGTTCTCGGCGTTGCCGACCGCATCGTCGTCATGCGCGAAGGCCACTCTGTCGGCACGCTGGCTCGTGGGGCGACGGAAGAAGACGTGATGACGCTGGCCTTCGGTGATCGCACGATCACACCGCCAGCCTGCGCACCCCGGCCCAGCATCCAACCTGCACCATGCCTGTAAGGAGAACCCTTTGAGCAAGCTGAAGATCGCCATTGTCGGTGCCGGCTACATGGGCCTCCTGCATGCGCAGGTGGTTGCCGCGAGCCCTGTCGCGGAACTGTCGGCATTCGTTGATCCGAATGCTGCCACGGGGAGCAAGGCCGCGTCCGATTTCGGTGCCCGGCATTTCCGCGATGCCGCCACCGCGCTGGCCGCCAATGCCGCCGACGCCTATATCGTGGCGGCACCCGACACGCTGCATGAAGACGTCTGCCGCACGCTGCTCGATGCCGGCAAGCCGGTGCTGCTCGAAAAACCGATGGCTCACGATCTTTCCGCTGCCAAGGCGATTGCTAGAGCGGCGGAGAAAAACGGCGCGCGCCTGTTGGTCGGCCACATCCTGCGGTTCGACCCGCGCTATTGCGAGGCCGCGGCGGCGGTGAAATCCGGGCGGATCGGCGAGCCGATCCACGGCAGCAGCGGCCGTTTCACCAATCGCGAAGTCGGTCTTCGCATGAACGGAAACTCGAGCGTCTGCTTCTACCTCGGCGTGCACGACGTCGATGCGCTGCAATGGATCTCAGGTTCGGACATCATCGCCGTCTACTCTCGGCCCGTCGCCAAGCTCATGCCTTCGCTCGGAATTCGATCCGAAGACGCGATCTTCTCCACCGTCGAGCTGTCGAACGGAATGAGCGGACAGCTCTATTTCGGCTGGACGCTGCCACCGACCGTTCCGACCGGCATCTGGGCACGCACGGAAATCATCGGCACGGAAGGCATGATCGACCTCGACGTGCGCGACCACGGTCTACGCATCCTGTCGCGTGGACAGTGGTCGCAACCCGACGCCCTGCACTGGCCGACCGTCAATGGCCGTGTCACCGGGGATCTCTTCGAGGAGGTCCACCATTTCATTTCGGCGGTTCGCGACGACACCCCTTTCGTGATGCCGGTCGGCGACGCCCTGCGCGCCGTCGCCGTCAATGATGCCATCCTGCGCAGCGTCAAATCAGGCCTGCGCGAACCGGTCGAAGATTGGCACATCCGATGAGAGGATCCTCATGACCCGCCAACAGAACATCTGGTGCAGGCGCTTTCTCGACCTCTCGCCGTTGATCCTGCTGGTCATCCTGCTGGCGATCTTCGCGCTCATCGACGCCCGCATCGTTTCAACCGCCAGCCTCATCAACATCGTCGCCCAGGCGACCCCGATCGCCATCCTGGCGCTTGGGGCTCTGATCGTTCTGCTGACGGCGGGCATCGACCTGTCCGCCGGCGTCGGCGTCGCCTTCTGCGCCGTCTTCATCGCCAGCCTGATCGACGGCGGCGCCAGCCTGCCGCTTGCCCTGCTCGTCGGCTTTGCCGTGATGGTGGTGATCGGCCTCGCGAACGGCGCCGTTATCGCACTGTTGAAGATACCGCCCTTCGTGACGACACTGGCCACAATGGTCGCGCTGCAGGGCGCAACGCTTGCCGTTGCCTCCAAAGGCGTCCTGATGCTGAAGGATCCGACGCTTCGCGCGGTCGGCATCGAGCGCAGCTTCGGCATTCCCAATGTCATCTTCGCAACACTCCTGATCGTCGCCGTAGCAGCAATCCTGATGCGGCACAGCCGTTTCGGGCTGCGTACCTATGCGCTCGGGTCGGATGCCGGAGCCGCGGAACTTGCCGGCATCCCGGTGACGAAACACACGATCCTCGTCTATTGCGCCTCCAGTATCTTCGTCTTCCTGACGGCTGTGATCATGATCAGCCGGGTGCCTGTCGTGACGCCCAATATCGGTGGTACCTCGCTGCTTCTGGACGCGATCGCCGCTGCCGTGCTCGGCGGCACCAGTATTTTTGGCGGACGGGGAACGGTGTGGGGCGCGGTCGTCGGCGCCCTGATCGTCAGCCTGCTGACGACGGCGCTTCGGGTGTTCGGCACGGACCCGTCCAGCCTCGAACTCTACAAGGGGGCAATCATTATGGTCGCTCTCCTGGCCGATTCCGGCATGACCTACGCCAAGGCGCGGCTTGTCGAGGCAGCACGATGAACGAGCCAGCTCCGGCCTTGCCGATCCCGCCTGGATCCAGCTTTGCGCTGATGACCTCCCCGGATACGGAAAGACACGCGACAGCCGGCGTGCATAAACCCGTCGTCATTCTACCGCTCGGCGCTGTCGAGCAACATGGCCCGCATCTGCCGCTCGGCGTCGATTGCTGGCTTGCGGAAGCGGTTGCGCTCGCCGCGGCGGAAGGACAGGCTTCCATGCGTGTCGCCGAACCTTTCGCCTATGGCTCGTCCGAGCATCATCGCTCCTTCTCCGGCACGATGAGCCTCAGCCCGCAGACCTTCATCGCCGTTCTCGTCGATCTCTGCACCTGCCTTGCCGAAGACGGCTATCTGCCGGTCATGCTGAACGGGCATGGCGGAAACCGCGCCGCCATCCAGGTGGCGATCACCACCCTTGGTAAGCGTGGCATCGTCACGGCGGGTTTCTCGTATTTCGATCTCATCGCCGACCTGGCGGCGGAGGCCCTGCCCGATGCCGCTACAGGCACCGGTCACGCTTGTGCGCTTGAAACGTCGTTGATGATGCATGTGCTTGGCGACAGCGTTCGCCGCGATCTCATCCCGCCAGGCGGCACTCCGCCATCCTGGCCGGATCCTCACCTTTACGCCGCGCCGGCCGTCACCGTCTGGCGCCGTTTCGAAGCCATCCGCGGCAACGGCGTCATCGGTACGCCCTCGGAGGCGAGCGCGGAGGCCGGCAGCAGACTTTTCATCGCAGCCGTGGAACGCAGCCGCGCCGCCATTTTGAACATCCAATCCGAATTCGGCCAAAGGAACGCATGATGACAGTCCATTTCAAATCTTCTCTCGAAGGCCCCAACCTGCGCGGCATGGCGATCGTCTCGGAGCCGGAAGCAGCCGCCCGCATCGGCATCAACCGCATCGGCGGCGAGTGGATTGCCGGCAGCTCCGGCGAATTCCTGAAAATCGACAGTCCGTCGACGGGCGAGCATCTCGGCTATCTCTCGCTTTCCACCCGTGCCGATGTCGGCCGCGCGGTGAAAGCCGCCGAAGGCGCACGCGAGGCCATGCGCAAGATGGGAACCTTCGCGCGGGCTCAGCTGTGCATGCGCATCGCCGACGCGATCGACAGGCGCGCCGAGGAGCTCGCACGGCTGCTCTGCCTGGAACAGGGCAAGCCCTTCCACAGCGAAGCAAAGGCCGAAGCATCGGCGGCAGCTCTCGGTTTCCGCAATGCGGCAGAGCAGATGAAGTGGCTGGAGACGGCGGCGTTTCCGCTTGCCGATGCCAACAAGCGCGCCTTCAGCTTCCTGCAGCCGAAGGGCGTCTTTGCCATCATCACACCTTGGAATTTCCCGCTCGCCCTGCCCTGCCTCTATTATCTCGGACCGGCCATCGCAACGGGCAACACCGTCGTCTGGGTGCCGGCGCCGACGACGTCGCTGATTGCCACGGCACTTGTCGAATGCTTCATCGAGGCGGGCCTGCCGGACGGCGCCATCAATCTCGTTCTGGGTGACGGTGCGGAGGTGGGCGACGAGGCGGTCGTTCATCCGGGCACCCATGCCATCGGCTTCACCGGCAGTTCCGCCACCGGCGCGACGATCGCCCGGCGTGGAGCGGGCAAGCCGCTTCTGCTCGAAATGGGCGGCAACGGTCCGACCATCGTGCTGGCCGATGCCGATATCGACATGGCCGCCGCCCAGGTCGGGGCCGGCTGCTTTGCCAATGCCGGGCAGATCTGCACGGCCACCGAACGCGTGCTGGTGCATAAATCCGTCCATGACCGTTTCATCGAAGGTCTCGTGAAAGCGGCCGCGCAGGTGAAAATGGGCGACCCTTTCGATCCCGCGACGACGATGGGTCCGATCAACAATGCGGTGGCCGTCGACAAGGTGCTCAGCCACATCGCGGACGCCCGCGCGCGTGGCGCCGAGATCGTTACCGGCGGCAATGTGGCGTCGGGTTTTGCCACCAATCTCTATTTCGAGCCGTCGATCGTCACAGGACTGACCCGGGAAAGCCTGCTCAATGTCGAGGAATCCTTCGGGCCGATCGCACCCGTGCTGACCTTCGAGACCGACGAGGAGGCGATGGAACTTGCGGCGTCCAGCCCCTACGGTCTGTCGGCCGCGGTCTTCACCAGCACCATCAAGAACGCCTTTACCTTTGCTGAAAGCCTGAAGGTCGGCATCGTCAACATCAACGAGATGAGCTGCTATTGGGAGCCGCATATTCCTGCCGGCGGCGCCGCCGGGACGCAGAGCGGCCTCGGCCGCACCGGGGGTCGGCACACGCTGATGGAAATGTGCGACCTGAAGACGATTACCGTGGATATCACCCGCTGACATCCAAGGCCCGCGCCTTGTGCGCGGGCTTGCCCTCGAGCTGTCAGATGGACCGGCGCAGGCTGTCGGCCATTTTTTCGCCAATCATGATCGAGGTGAGATTGGTGTTTGCCTGGCAATCGAGCGGCATGATCGACGCATCGATAACCCGCAGTCCTTCCAAACCGTAGACCCGGCATTCCGGATCGACCACGGCCTCGCCGGGCCTTCCCATGCAACAGCCTCCGATCCCATGCTGCGCATCGGAAGACTGCGCCAGCAGGAAATTGTCGACCTCCTCGTCGCTTGCCGTTTCGAGCCATGACAAAGGCAGATCGGAATCCCCCAGCAGGACGCGCTCGGCGATCGCCTGGATCGGCGCCTGCCGGGCAATCTCGCCAAGGTGGCGATAGGCGATACGCATGCGCTGGAGATCCATTGGATCGTCCAGCATGTTCTCTTCCACGATCGGCTGGTCGAAAGGGTTGGCGGAACGCAGTTGCACGGTGCCGCGGCTCTTGGCCTCCATCAGGATCAGATTGACCATGGCCTCGCCGAACTGGGCGCTGTCGGACTCCACGCCGATACCGCCATGGTTCATGGCGACGTAGAGAATGTCGTCGCGCTCAGCGCCCGGCACGCCCGAACTCATCCGCACACAGCAGTTGGTATGCCGCGCGTCGACATCGGTCGCCTTGAATCCCGGCTTCAGCTTCAGTTCGATGCGGCAATAAGGATGGTCGAAGAAACCTTCGCCGACCGGCAGGTTGGCAAGCACCTCGATGTCCTTTCGTTTCAAGAGAGCCGCGGGACCGATGCCCGAGCGCTGCAGGATGACCGGAGAGTGGATGGCGCCGGCCGAGACGATGACCAGCGGCGCCTCGAATTTGCGAACTAGCCCGGCCACGATGGCCAAAACGCCGATCGCTTTCCTGCCATCGAAAAGCACCTTGTCCACCGTCGCCTGCCCGATGATGGTAAGGTTCGGCCGGTCGCGGGCAGCTTCCAGATAGCCGTCATTGACCGACACGCGCTTGCCGGCTCGACTGTTGATGGGATAGGTGCAAGCCCCTTCGGCATCCGGAGCATTGAGATCGTCATGCCAGGGATGGCCGAGAGCCATCGCGCTTTGGCGCATGGCCTTGTCGACGCTGCCCCAGCTTTCGACAGGCGCGCGGTAGATCGGAATCGGGCCGCCGCTGCCGTGAAAATTGGCCGCGATCGGGTCATCCTCCAGGCGGCAGAAGAAGGGCAGCACGTCGGCTCCCGACCAGCCCTTGCATCCGATTTCCTCCCAGCGGTCGAATGCATGGAGCACACCGCGAATGGCAATCTGCCCATTGACGGCCGTCGAACCGCCAAGCCCCTTGCCGCGCCAGTAGACCCGGTGTTCCTGCCGCTTCGTGCGACGAGCCATCAGGTCGGGATACATGTATTGTTGCTGAAAATGGTCGGGAAGAAGCAGGTTGAAGGGATTTGGGCTCGCCATCTCGGCAGGTTGCTCGCCGCTCCGGTAGTCCGGCCCCGCTTCCAGCAAAAGCACGTTCGTGGCAGCATCTTCGGTTAGCCGGGCAGCAAGAACAGCTCCGGCTGCGCCGGCTCCGATAACGATGACATCAAAGGGCATGCCGCACTCCCTACATCCGATCAATGCACGGCTGACTCGACCGCGACATCATGTTGATTTCATTTGCGCACGATCATCTGCTGGCATTCAGGCTCAGCGATGTACGCCGGAACCAACCACCTTAGCCGCGCTGCACGGCTGCAAGATCATCATGATTTGTTTTATATGTAAATATGATTTCGTATATGAACTACCATCTACTCCATATGGCGCGACGAACCCCGGTGCTCTCCGTCACTGCCGGCGATTCTCACACCGTCATCGTCCATCGCCTTTTGATAGCGATCGGTCTCGACAAAAGCGGTATTTGGCGTGCTGCCCCTTCCGAGTCGCGCCCAGGGAACAACTGCTTCCATGGAAAGTTAGTCCATGGCTACACCGCCGGTGAGCTTTCATGA
This sequence comes from Mesorhizobium sp. M7A.F.Ca.MR.362.00.0.0, assembly GCF_004023175.1. Taxonomy (NCBI): domain Bacteria; kingdom Pseudomonadati; phylum Pseudomonadota; class Alphaproteobacteria; order Hyphomicrobiales; family Phyllobacteriaceae; genus Mesorhizobium; species Mesorhizobium sp. M7A.F.Ca.MR.362.00.0.0. The sequence continues at coordinate 13,650 of NZ_RZTF01000051.1, read as the reverse complement.
CAATCCAAGGGAGACAAATCATGGCGACTGCAAAAAGAGCGACGACAAAAGGACTGGAGGCTTTGTTCCTCGATGGGCTGAAGGACATTTACTACGCTGAAAAGAAGATACTCAAAGCCTTGCCGAAGATGGCAAAGGGCGCCGAATCCGAGGAGGTGGCCGCGGCCTTTGAGAAACATCGCATGGAAACCGAAGGCCAGGTCGATCGGCTCGAGCAAGTGTTCGAACTTATGGACAAACCGGCCCGCGGCAAGACCTGTCCGGCGATCGACGGCATTCTTGAGGAAGGGTCGGAAATCCTCGACGAATACAAGGGTGACCCGGCGCTGGATGCAGGACTGGTCGGCGCGGCACAGGCCGTCGAGCACTATGAAATCGCGCGCTATGGCACGTTGGTCGCGTGGGCTGAACAGCTTGGCAAGAGCGACGTGGTCAAGCTCCTCAACGAGACATTGAAAGAGGAGGTCGCGACGGACGAAGCGCTTTCCGGGCTGGGCGAAGGCGGTGTCAATGAGCGCGCCCTGCAGCAAGCTGCCTGACTGGGCGTCGTCGCCCCGGCGCCAAGCCGCCGGGCGACTTCGCGACCCGGCCTCGCGCCCTCTTCGTCGGTACCCTTCAGATGCAATCAGACCCACCCCGATACTTCGGGGTGGGTCTGCTGAAATCACACGCGATCAGCGGTTTTTGTGGCTTTGTTCGCCAGCTTTCACATGCTGTTCGTGGGTTCCACCACGCATGCCGGATCCATCGCCCTGCTGCCGTTGACCACCACCAGAGGCCTGCTGTTGCTGACGGTTTTTGTTGTCGGCGTTCTTGTGGCTCTGCTGGCCTGCCTTCACGTGCTGTTCGTGGCTACCACCTTGATTAGGCATTGTTCTTCTCCTTCCCAATCCGCGAGGCGACAACCGCCTCGATTGCCTAAGACGAGTCAGGCGCGAACGTTCCCTCACGTAATATTTTGTGAAGACCATCAGACAAAGCCACGGCGTTCGAAGGCGCCCGAGATGGATGCCAGATTTATTTCTGGCGTTGGCAACGAGTTCATCTTGGCCGTGACCGACGTTGCCGGCGGATCTCATGCCTGTGCCCACCAGGAGGAAAATGCATGTCATTCCGATCCGAGAGATTTACAACCACTTTGACCTATAGCGACGATGAAAGAGCGCAGGCCGCCGCAGCGCTCTATCAATACAACATCGCACAGACCGGGATCGACGACCGAGCTGATATCGGAGCGGAGCTTCGCGACCAGTCAGGAAAGACCTGGGGCGGGCTTTGGGGCAGGACGGAGCTTGGGCTCCTGTTTCTCGACATGTTCTTCCTGCCTGAGCAGTTGCGTGGCCAATCCTTTGGCTCACAACTTCTCACGACGATCGAGGAAGAAGCCATCCGGCGGGGCTGCAAGAAGGCCGTCGTGGAGACGAGCAGTTTCCAGGCGCCGCTATTCTACATGCAGCACGGGTTCGAGGAATTCGGCAAAGTCGAATTCGGGATCCCTGGACATGCCCGAGTCTTCCTTCGGAAAGATCTGCTGTAAGTCTTGGGACAGGGCGCACGGATGGCCATCGGCTAGTTGTTTCAAACGCCAGATGCTCTGGAACAAATCGACGAGTGCGGAGTTAAACGCGTCGCGACGCGCAGTCTTGCAGCGACGTGTCGAATAGAGTGCATCCCGCTGGAGAGGCATGTGCGTACTGGACATTTCAGAAAGCCGATTATCATTCAACCTGGCCGGATAGACCGCGACAGGGTTGTGGTTTCGGTGTCGGACGCAGCCGAAGTGCTGCTGCGGGACTGGCCAAAGCCGACATCCGAGAGGCGTCTTGCCGCGATCAGAGCGTGCCTTGCCGTCATGCGAGGCGAAAAGCCTACAAGGACCGCACGACAGGCGTTCATCGTTGCGGCCAAGGACGCCAAGATTCTGCTGAGCGAGCAAGTCTGACCGTGGTGGGTCGCCTCGCCGGTGCCTGCAAGTGCGACTCTGCCGAGATTGGTTCGAAAGGGAGAAATCATGATTAAGGTTTCAAGTCCCGCGCCTGCCGCGGCCAGAAGCGAAGTTCAGGCAGGAGCAACGCAGGACAAAACGCCGGGGTTCGATCCCGCCATTGCCCCGCTTGAGACAGACGCCGAGGCTGCGGACACGCAAAATCCGGTCGCTGGGACAAGTCCGCCGCGCACTCGCCCAAAATTCGAAAACGATGCCAGCTTTGCCAATGCCATGCGCCCGGTCGAAGGCGAACCGGAACTGCGGCCCGGCGGCAACAGGCCGGTGTTGGTAATTGCAGCTGTCGTTTTGATAGCAGCCGTGGTTTTCCTGACGGCAGGCATGCTGCGCTGAGAATGATCCCGACGATGCGGCACCACGACCTATTCCTGGAGGTCTGGTGCGCCCTTCATGCCCGAGAGTTCGGTCATTGGGCACAGCAGCCGCGGTCGCGCGGGATCGGAAATGTCGAGCTTGTTCCAAGGGATGCGATATAGACCGTCGCGGCGGCGCAATCGGAAAAGATCCAGCACTGCCACGCCTATGGCCGAGGCCGAGAGGCGCTCGAAAGCGGCGTAGACCCCGACATGGAATTCGGTGACGACGAAATCGTCACCATCCCGTTCGGCGTGGATTTCCTCGATATAGCCGACATTCTTGCCGCGCTGCGAGAGTACGCGTCGCCCAGCCAGATGCTCAAGATTGACGGTGGTCATCATCAAGCTCCCGGAATGCGCCCGATGACATGGTCGCGCAACCAGTCCTGCCAGGCGAAGATCGACGTTTCTCGCACATCGATGTCGAACTCGATATCGATGCCGATATCTTTTACCTTGTGCCAGGCGATCCGATGGGGCTCGCCATGCTGCTTGCCACCCAGCTTGACCGCGAGCCGCGCCATCCACCGCCCAGGCCGTGCGCCGAGGCGACGTGCCAGGGTGATGGAGCCGAGCTCGATGGCAATGATCCGAGGCGGCTTGCCAGGCCGTAACTCCGCCACCAGCCCGTCGACCTTGCCGATCTTGATCTGCTCGCGGTCGACCACCTGCTTGTCGAGGAGATCACGCAGCAACTTCATCATGTGCCTCCGAATATCTGCAGCGGGATGGTCACCACCGCCAGTACGAAGCCGAGCGCGATGATGAAGATGACGGCGGCATTCGACAAAATGCCATTGCGATGCTCGCCGACATAACGTTTGTCGTTCAGCAGAAACAGGAAAGGAACGACCGTCAGCGGCAGGCTGGCTGCCGTCAGCGCCATGGAGAAGATGGTGAGCCTCAGCGGATCGAGACCAAGCGCGATGGGAATAGCCGCCAAAAGCAATGATATCGTGTAGGTGGCGCTGAAACCCGGATCGTCGCGCGGCTTGCGATCCTCGCCCCAATTCCAGCCGAAACCCTGGGCCACAAGATAGGCCTGCTGCAACCCGACCTCTAGTGCGGCGCCGAAGCAGGCAATGGCGAGGGAGGCAACAAACAGCACGAAGCCCCAGAAGCCGAATATAGGTATCAGCATCAACGGCAACTGGTGATAGTCATCCACTTGGGTGACGCCATGCGTGGCGAGCACGAGAG
>NZ_RZTF01000051.1:6528-10079 GCF_004023175.1 Mesorhizobium sp. M7A.F.Ca.MR.362.00.0.0 | reverse complement strand
GCACGAGAGCGGCCACGATCAACACGCCGATCGAGATGGTCCCCCCGAAAGTCATGCCCAACCCCGCTATGGCCCGATTGGCTCCGAGATAGCTTTTGTCCCACCGATCCTCGATGGCCCCCGAGGAATAGAACATGAAGAGGTAGGGCGATATCGAGGCGCCGAGAATGCTGACCGCCATGAACCAGTAATTGGCGGCATCGTGGACCGGCAGCGAAGGCACGGCGCCCCTTGCGACTGCCGTCCAATCGGGTCTCAGCGTCACCGCTCCGACGACGAAACACAGCGTCACCAGACCGAGAATAGATACGCCCTTCTCGATGAAGCCGAACGTGCCTTTCCAAAGCAGCAGCCACGCCAACAAAGCCACCGGCAGTGCCCACCACTGGAAGCCTATGCCGGTGGCAAATTCGAGTGCAATGGCGACGCCGCCGATCTCGGCGGACAGCACCAGGAAATTGACCAGCAGGGCGGCAAGCAACGGCCATAGAAAGACGTTGAAGCCGAATCTCTCGCGGATGCCGTCGGAGATTGTGTGATGGCTCACGGCCGCGAACCGGCCGGACATTTCGACAAGGAAGATGATGCAGATGGTGCCGAGCACCACCGCCCAGATCAACTGGAAGCCAAACATCGCGCCTGCCTGCGCCGCTGTCGCCATGGACCCAACTTCGAGGAAGCCGCCGACGCTGGTGACGACGCCGAGGGATATTTCCATGAGCTTCTTCATGGCTTTGGCGCGAAGTATTTGGCGTAGGCGGTAGCGAGCGAACGCGACGCCAGCCGTATATCCTGTTGCGCATCTTGGACTTCCGGCCGGTCGCCCGCCTGCAATCCGGCCTCTGCACGTGCCACCGCGACCGACAAATCGTTGACTGCCTTTGTCAGTGAAGCTTGCTCGGCGGGTTCACTGGTTTCGGGGGACCGGATTTGCGCCCCGGCATCGGCAAGCGTCTTGCCGATCGATTGCAGCGTACCCGCCGTGTATGCCGTCGGCGCCGCCCCTGCCGCCCAGGCGTCCAGCACCATCAATACAGTTTGCGATGCGGAGGCCGCTGTTCGTGATTGCTGCTCGATCTGATCAGAAGATGAGCATGCCGACAACATCAGCAACAGCAAGCACAAGCAGTCGAGCCTGAGATAGCGGCGTCTAACGATCAAATCAGGCGTTTGGTGCGCCACCGAATAGTCTCCCCCGACCCAACAAAACCGTGGCCGGCGTAAATCTGATCTAGAGCACTCGTCGGGTCCGTCAACGACCGCGCCCGCCGATCCGGAGCACGCGGCGGCGAGCCAGGTCCCGATCGGTTTCAATTGCCGCATCAGCGTAAGCTGAAGGTCAGGCGGGGCGATCCCCGTTCGGAGCGTCTTGGATTCTGTATTCGTGAATGAGGCCGAGAACCTGAGTTCTGACTGTGTCGCGCGCGTCGGGCTGGATGAAAAACATCAGCCGTTCGACCGCTTCAACGACTGCTTCGGGCAGATCCGAAACCGCATCGGTGAATTCGCTGCCATGCTCGTACATATTGTCCGTCAGTTTCTTGTCGAGGTCGGAAAGGATGCCCATCATCCACACTCCAGATCCGTGCTGTATCGAACTCACTTCGGCACCGTCACCGCGACGTCGCCTCGCCTATTGCTGCCGGCCGTCGATCACTGCTGCCCCGGCATTTCCGTGTTTTCCCTGGGATTTTTCTGGACGCCGGCAGCCGGGGCGGTATCCGCGGGGGCATTGCCGCCCTGGTTCTGCTCCGGCGCACGTTTCAGCGGGGAGGTCTGCCAGCCCATATCGACGTAGAAAAAGCCGACGACGAAACCGACAATGATGACCGCCGCTATCACCAGCGAGATTATTGCGTTGCGCCGCTCCATAGGCCTAGCCACCACTTGGCTTGGGAGATGCCGGCTGGGTTGGCTGCGTACCTTGCTGGTCGCCGCCGGTGCTGGTCTGCGGCGTCGGGTTGGTGTCCGTCGTGGGATTCTTGTCGACGGGCTGGCTGTTCGTAGTATCCGTCTTGGACTTGGCTGGATCGGCATTGTCGTTGCACCCCGCCAAGGCGAGCAATGCCGCCGACATCAAAAGCACTGCCCTCATGCTGATTTCTCCTGGCTGAGTCCGGGCGAAGCCGCCTGCCAATGACCTATCCGGTCGAACCGCACCGAGAGCCCTTGTTTGACCGCGCTTCTAGCCAGCAAATGGTCCAGTTCGGCGTCTTCGATCGGGCTTCGTACGACCTGGCGAATGGCCTTGCAGGCAAGTTCCGTCGAGACGAAATCATATCTCCTGCTCCTGGCGACGACATATTGTTCGACCAGCATCTTTACGCGCCTGAGCGCGATTTCTTCGGCGTATTGCATTTTGTTCCTCCTGCGCGCCGAACTGCCAAACGGGTACATTGTTCCCACCAGAACTTAAAAACATGGCAGCCGAACTCACGGGAAAGCCCGCGCTTCCCGAGCAGGGACGCGCGGGCTGGATCAGGCTGAGGGGGACCCGATCGTGCAGCATCAAACAAGGGGAGCAACGACGCTGCACCGACATCGAACTCCCACCGACCTGAGTTGTTCCACCTCTCCACGCGCCGCTGTTCATGGCTTGGATGAACTCAAGGACAAATCGTTGTCACGGCCCCCATACGGCCGCGCATCAAACCGCACGGAACAATCAGCCCCGACAGTGGTTCGGCCGAAGCGAGTTCGGAGGACGTGATGACGAATGAAAAGTTGGCCGTGGTGACGGGCGCCTCAAGCGGCATTGGAAAGGAACTTGCCAAACTGTGCGCAAGGGATGGCTACCATCTGATCATAGCCGCTGACGAACCTGCGATCCGGCAGGCCGCCGAGGCGCTCGGTTCGCATGGTGTGACTGTCGAAGCCATCAAGGCCGATCTAGCGACCGAGGAAGGTGTCGATCGTTTGATCGCCGGGATCGGCGATCGCGATGTCGACCTGTTGTTCCTGAATGCCGGACGTGGGCTCGGCCGTGGTTTCGTCGATCAGGATTGGAAAAAAATCCGCCGCATCATCGACACCAACATCACCGGGACCGTCTATCTCGCGCATCAACTCGGAGCCAGGATGGCACGCCGCGGCCGAGGCCGCATCCTCTTCACAGGATCGATCGCTGGTTTCATGCCCGGCACTTTCCAGGCGGTCTACAACGGCACCAAGGCATTCTTCGATTCCTTCTCGATCGCACTGCGTCATGAGTTGCAGGACACAGGGGTCACAGTCACGTGCTGATGCCCGGGGCAACGCAGACGCGGTTCTTCGAACGCGCCGAAATGATGGATACCAAGGTCGGCACCGATGAGAAGGACAATCCCGCCGATGTCGCCAAAGCAGGCTACGAGGCGATGATGGACGGTGAGGAACAAATCATCAGCGGTTGGAAGAACAAGCTGCAGGTCGCCGCAGCGCATGTGACGCCGGCAGGCACGCTGGCCGAACAGCACCGCAAGATGGCCGAGCCGGGTTCGGCGTCCAAAGACTGACCTTCGGCCTTCAAGCAAACCAAAAAAAGTCCGGCAGGGTCTTCTGCCGACCTTCTC
>NZ_RZTF01000051.1:0-6518 GCF_004023175.1 Mesorhizobium sp. M7A.F.Ca.MR.362.00.0.0 | reverse complement strand
CCTTCTCCAAGCAGGAGCACCATCATGAAAGCGCTCACATGGCACGGCAAAGGCGACATTCGATGCGATCAGGTGGCTGACCCCGGCATCGAGGATGATCGCGACGTCATCATCAAAGTCACCTGTTGCGCCATATGCGGCTCGGACCTGCATCTGATGAACGGATATATGCCGACCATGGAATCTGGAGATGTGCTCGGACACGAGACGATGGGCGAGGTCGTCGAAGTCGGAAGCGGCCATTCGAAATTTAGAAAAGGCGACCGCATCGTGGTGCCTTTCAACATCTCATGCGGCGAGTGCTGGTTTTGCCAGAAGGGGCTGTTCTCGCTTTGCGACAGGTCCAATCCCAATGCCAAACAGGCTGCCGAAGTGATGGGACAATCCCCGGCTGGCCTGTTCGGCTATTCGCATCTGGTGGGCGGCTATTGGGGAGGGCAAGCCGAATATCTGCGTGTTCCTTTCGCCGACGTCGGTCCGATCAAGGTGCCGGACGGAATGGACGACGAACAGGTGCTGTTTCTCTCCGACATCTTTCCAACCGGCTATATGGCGGCCGAAAACGCCGGCATCGAGCCAGGTGATACCGTCGCCATCTGGGGCTGCGGTCCGGTTGGTCAGTTCGCCATCCAGAGCGCATGGATGCTCGGCGCCGGCCGTGTCATCGCCATTGACAAGATTCCGGAGCGGCTGGCGATGGCTCGCGAGCACGGCAAGGCCGAGACGCTCGACTTCAGCAATTCCGATATCTACGACGCTTTGATGGCGATGACCGATGGCCGCGGTCCGGATCGCTGCATAGACTGTGTCGGGACCGAGTCGGATCCCGGCGCCAGTGCCGACTCCATGCTCGACAAGGTCAAGGCTGCCGTCTATCTCGGCACCGATAGGCCGCATGTATTGCGCGAAGCAATCTACTCCTGCCGCAAAGGCGGCACCATCTCGGTGCCCGGCGTCTATATCGGCCTCGTCGATCATATTCCGTTCGGCGCCGCGATGAACAAAGGACTGACCTTCCGGATGGGTCAGACGCACACGCAACGCTATCTCGAACCGCTCCTGGCCATGGTGCAGAAGGGCGACATCGATCCCTCCTTCGTGATCACGCACCGGGCAGACCTCGAAGCGGGACCGGACCTCTACAAGACGTTCCGTGACAAGCAGGATGGCTGCATCAAGGTGGTAATGCGACCGCATGACTGAGATGTCGGCATCTTGCGCGGGGTCCACCTTGCGCGGATTCCCCGCCAAGGATAGCACCGACGCCGACGAGGAACCTGGAACTTTCAACCGTGGCGGTGGTTGACCCGCAGAATAAACTCAGGGCGACAAGACTATCGTGCCCGCCCGCTGCGAAGGAAGCTATCGCCATGAGCAATGAGAATTCCACATCGAAACCCAGCGTCCGGTCACCAAACGCCGATGCTCTGCCGCACCCGAGACGGGACGCCAGTGACACGGATGCCGGTGCTAAGCCGCTGACGCCGAAAACCGCCGGCACGTCCCGGCCATCGGCCCCGCCGCTGGACAATCCGGTTGCCAATCGAAACGCGGGGCGGCCGCGTCAGGCGAGCACCACGCCTAGGCCGACGGACAAGCCCCTGGACTGATCAAAACCGGCCTCTTGAATTCATAACGAGTGTTTGTCGGGACGAAGCGATGCCAGGTCGGCCAGGGTGTTGAGAAGTGCAGCGTCGCCTGCTGGCTTCGGCACGAATTTGCAGTTTCGGAAGGGTGTGGGAACGTCGCGCGGCCCAAATCCGGTCATGAAGGCGAATGGGATGCCGCGAGCCAGCAATGTTTCGGCCACGGGCAGACTTGTTTCACCGTTCAATTGAATGTCCAGCAGCGCCACGTCGGCTTTGCCTGCATCGATAAGCTGACGAGCCGCGGCGACCGACGAGACCGGGCCGATCACCGGATAACCCGCCGCACGCAGGCGTGACGCGATGTCTTCGGCGATCAGCCATTCGTCCTCGACCACCAGAACGCGTGGCCTGTCGTCGCTCACGGCGCCTCCTTGTGGTTTGCTGGAAACGCGATCTGGACGCTGAGGCCGTCCTTGTGGAACGCGGTCTCGACATGGCCGCCGAGCCTGTAACCGATTTCTCCCTGCAGCAGGGTCAGCCCAAAACCGTTCTCCAACGGCGCCTTGACAAGAGGGCCGTCCTTTTCTCGCCAGCCAAATGTGAAACTGTCGTCCTCGATCGACCATTGCACACTGACCTTGCCATCGGTTTTTGACAAAGCGCCGTACTTGGCCGCGTTGGTGGCCAGTTCATGAATGGCCATACTCAGGGAAAGCCCCTGTTGCGGACCTAGTTTGACATCCTCGCCATCGAGTTCGATCCGCTCGATGCCGAATGGTTCGAGCTCCTGCTGGAGCAGTTCCCTGACCGAGGCTTCCTTCCATCTCTCCCGGGTCAGCAGGCCGTAGGCCCGCGACATGGCATGCAGGCGACCGATCAGCGCATCCGCGAACTCCTCCTTCGTATCAGAACTTTCCCGCGTGCGGCTTGCAATGCTGGCGATCACCGCAAGCATGTTCTTGACCCGGTGGTTGAGTTCCGAGATGAGCACCTGCTGATGCTCTTCTGCCTGTGCCAGAGTGGTGACATCGACAAGTGTCACCACCACGCCCTGGATCCTGTTGCCCTTGTCGCGATAGGGATTGATGCGGACCATGTGGAACAGACCCCTGGCATCGCGTGCCAGATGGTGATTCAGGACCTCGCCTGTCTCGAACACCTTGTCGATGTGCTGCTTCAACTCGGGGTAGTCGAGTTGGCTCGACAGATCCGTCAGCGGCCGGCCGACATCGGAGGGGCGCAGGCTGAAGAAGGATGACGCCGCCGGCGTGAAGGTTCGCACCACAAGGCTGCGGTCGAGGAAAATGGTCGCGATGTCGGTGCTTTCGAACAGGTTGCGCAGGTCGCCGTTGGCGTGGTCGAGCTCCTCTATCTTGGCCGTCAACTCGGCATTGATCGTGTTGAGCTCCTCGTTGAGCGACTGCATCTCCTCCTTCGAGGCTTCGAGTTCCTCGTTGGTGGATTGCGCCTCCTCATTGACGGAGACGAGTTCCTCGTTCGACGATTTCACCTCCTCCAGCGCGGTCTCGTACTCCTCGATCGTCGATTGCAGGCGCTCTCTGGTGTCGCGTAGTTCCCGCTCGAGATCGGCGGTGCTGTCGCTGTCGCTGTCGCGGCCGCCGCCATCTTCTTCTGAGGGGGCCTGGGTCGGCCCCGACGGTTCGAACAGGACGAGATAAAGCGGCTCGCTATTGCCACGTTCGGCGAGCGGTTCGATCGTCAGCCTGATCGGCTGGACCCGTTCGTCGTCTTCCTCCACGATGAGGTTTTCCCGCACCACTGTGCGGCGCGTCGTCGTCGCTTCCCGCAACGCGGCGCGGAGGTCCAGCCGCAGCCCACGCCTAGCCATCGTCAGCAACTGCCGGCTGGGAATCCCTTGTGGCGCTTCGAGATATCTGCCGGTCCTGGCCGAATAATAGACGACATCGCCCTCGGCGTTGACCAGGACATGCGGCGGCGCGAACCGTTCCAGCACCTGCGCCTCGACTGCCTGCCGCAGGGGATAGCCGACAAGTCCCTTCTTCGAGCCGGCGCTTTCGGATGGGAAGACGCTGGAATGGCTTTCTCCGATCAGGGCCGGCAGTCTGATGTGCGGTGAGGCATGCTCCCGCGCCTGGAAAATGCGATGTTTCTTGTCGACAGTGGCAAACAGATTGTCGTGCTGCCCGACGCTTTCGGAGGTGCCGAGGAACAGGTAACCGCCGGGCTTCAATGCATAGTGGAAGACAGGGATTACACGGCTCTGGATGCTCGGGCCGAAATAGATCAGCAGATTGCGGCAGGAGACCAGGTCCATGCGCGAGAAAGGCGGATCGCGAATGACGCTGTGCGGCGAGAAGATGCACAGTTCCCGTATCTCGTTGCTAATGACATAGCTCTCTCCGTCGCCGTTGAAGAACCGCTGTCGGCGTTCGGGTGAAAGCCCTTGCAGCAAGGCTTCGGGATAGCGTGCCGCCCGGGCCACCGCCAGCGCCGGCTCGTCTATGTCGGTGGCAAATATCTGGACGCGCGGAACGACCGTAAGCTTCTCCATGTGTTCGCGCAGCAGGATGCCGATGGAGAATACCTCCTCGCCCGTGGCGCATCCGGGGACCCAGACCCTGACGGTGTCGCTGGCGGTCTTGCCTTCGAACAGCTGCGGTATGATATTTCGCTCGAGCAACTCGAAGGCATCGGGGTCGCGAAAGAAGTTGGTGACGTTGATCAGCAGATCGCGAAAAAGGTTCATCACCTCGCGAGCATCCTTCTTCAGCCAGTCTATATAGCCGCTGATGGAATGAACCTGGGCGATCTGCATGCGTCGCTTCACGCGGCGCAGGAACGTCTTGGGCTTATAGCCCGAGAAGTCATGGCCGGAGTGGCTGCGCAGAATGGCGTAGATTTGTTCTCGCACCTTGTCGATGTCGGGCGTTTGATCGCCATCGTCTTCCGCCAACCCCTCCAGCGTGTCGAAGCCGCGGGCGAAAGCCTCCAGCTTCGCCCCGATCTCCTCGGCAGTCACAGCGATATCGACGAGTCCACTGGCAATAGCGCTCTGCGGCATGTCGGGATTGCGCGGCCCGTAGCCGTCCGGCGCTTGCGCGACGATAAACCCGCCCCGCTCCTTGATGGCCTTGGCGCCCAGGGTTCCATCGGAATCACCGCCCGACAGGATGACGCCGACGGCATATTCGCCCTGGTCTTCACCCAGTGCGCTGAAGAAGATATCGATGGGCTTGCGCTCCTGGGTAAGCCCATTGGGCCGACGCAGGTACAGCACCCCCGATTCAATGGCCAATGTCACGTTTTGCGGCATCACATAGACGTGGTCAGGTTGAACCACCGTGCCATCCTCGACCACCGAAACAGGCATCTCGGTGTAGCGGCTGACAACCTCATGCAACAGACTCTCCCTGTTGGGGCTGAGATGTGTGATGATGACGAACGCCATGCCGGGCTGGCCGGTCACGCCCTTGAAAAGGCCCTCCATCGCGGGAATGCCGCCCGCGGACGCGCCTATGCCCACGATGGGAAATCTAGTCGATCGGGCAGTCACGGCATGTCCCCCTTTCGCCGACCCGACATGAAGTCTCCTCAAGGTCGGATCGAACAGGACACAACCATATAGCGCGCAAGACGGATGGAACAAGACGTCAGGGATGACGTTGAACCCGATATCAATGGTGGTTCAATGGCAAAACGATCTGCTGACATAAAACTCCCGACGCCGGTGGTATCAGGAGCGCCTGGATCGCTCGAAGGTTCCCATGCGGGGCCCGTCCCGGATCGCATGCTGACGCTTGCGAAACGGTTGCAGGCGGCCTTGGATGACAGAATTCGGAAAGCAAATCCTCTGCATTCTAACCTCCGTTCCAAGAAAGGATGATGACGTGCGCGACCTGCGGGGGCTGCATATTCTGATAGTCGAAGACGAATGGACGATGGCGGGAGATCTTGCGCGGTTTTTCAGCAATATGGGCGCCATAATCCTTGGTCCCGCTGCAACCGTCGAACAGGCTTCCAAACACACCGGGACGGCCGAAGCTGCAATCCTCGACGTCAATCTCAATGGCCGACGCGTGTTTCCAATCGCCGATGAGTTGATGCGCCGGGGTGTCCCCTTCGTGTTCTTCAGTGGCGATGACGACATCGCCATTCCCGATCATCTCCGCTACGCCAGCAATTTGCGGAAATCCTCGGGCAGCCAGGCGGTGTTCAACGCACTCTTTCCCCCGCAGGCATCGGGGCGGGCGACCCCCGGACCGGACCCGTCCGACGACGTCTTCGCGCTTTTGCCCAAACTGCGACTTGCGGCGCGCCTTTTGCTGGGAGACGTCGACGCATCGGATCGGCTCGTCGAGAGGACGCTCGAGCAAGCGATCCTGGATGTCGACCGCAGACAGCTTGGTCAATCCACTGAAAACTGGCTCAACGGCATCATGCGAGAGATGGCGAAAACCCGCGGCGCAAAACTGATGCATTAATTTTACCTTCCAAGGCCTCTCAGGCTGAAGTTCCAAGCCGCGGGGCCGTCATTGTTCACCACATCTCGAAAACTTGGCCGTACAGATAGGCCGCTTGACCGGCGTCATCAGCCCTTCTGATTGCGCTCGACGAATTTGTTGAAACGGCTGGCTTTCCCCTCACCGGTCTTGGCCTGATACAGGAAGGCCAGATCATTCTCGTCGAATATTCGGAAAAACTCGTCCCATTCGATGGGCTCGAATGCTTCCTCGGGCTCGCCGAAGTCGATCCGCAGTATACCGCCCTCGCCTTTGGTGCGCACCACCGCCGGCCGGCCGTCCCGCTCCTCGGCCCATTTGCGAATTTCGTCATGGTTGGTGGTCGTTTGCGACTGAGACATTGAAATCTCCTTTGATCGGCGTTGCCACATGGGACGCGCGGGCTGTCGGGCGTCCTAACAGCACAAGGGCGTCAATGTTCCAGCAC
>NZ_RZTF01000520.1:0-3777 GCF_004023175.1 Mesorhizobium sp. M7A.F.Ca.MR.362.00.0.0 | reverse complement strand
GCGTAGGTCACCTTCCGCCTGCCTGAGCAATGCGGCCGTCGCGAGGGCCATTTCGCGGCGGCGCAGCCATGCCTCAAGCCCACCTAGCGTGATCTCGCCGGAAACAGCCGGAGCCATTTTCCGAGCGGACTCCAGAATGTTGGCCCTGATAACTTCGCGTTTCGATTTTGCCGCGTTCAGCAGCTCCGCTGAACGTTCCAATTCCGCTTCCGCGACGGCGAGTCTCTGACAGGTTTGATTGAGCTTCGCCAGGTCGCCCATGTGTCCCAGCCGGGCGCTGGTGATCAGATCGTCTTTCCGCAGCTCGATCTCAAACGCCGCAGCGGTCGATTGATCGAGCGCCTCACGATGCTTGGCCCACGCCGCTTCACGCGCTGATCGCGACGTCGCTGCCTCATGATCGTCCACGACGCCGGTGGAATTCTTCACTGCATCCAGTTCGGCTCGTAAACGCCGCTGCTCACTCGTGAGGCGCCCGCTGTCATCGCTGTGGCGATCGATCTCGGCTTCCGCTTTAGAAAGAGCTGATTTCCAGCTCTCCAGCTCAGAAGGCGCCGGCACTCTCATTTGCCTCACCTGGTCTAGACTTTCACCCCAGGGTCGGAGTTCCGACATCTGTTGCGCCAGTGTTCCCAGGAGTTCCACACGAGAGCGTTCCGCGACGCGGCGGCGGGATGCATGATCGTTCTCTCGAAGCGCCGAGAGCTCCCTCGCCAGCGCCGCAATGGCTTTGCCGTTTGTGGAGGCAGCGGCTTCGCTCGACAGCTTGCTCTGCAACTCAATCAGACGGCGGTTTGCCTCTTTGGCTTCGCGCTTCGCGTTTTGAAGCGTCGCGTCGATACCGGATCAGCTCGACGACCTGGAGGTCATTAGAAGACGTGTACTCTTCGGGCGTTTCTTCCCATCCAATCAAAGCCGTCCGAGGCTCCCTAGTCGCGGCGCCATCACCTGCAATCATAATAAGGTTCGTTCGCGGAATAGGCACGGGATTGCGCAACGCTAGCGCCTTATCGAGAGAGACGATTGCGGCCGCATGACCGTCCCGATCGCACTCGAAAAGTAATCGCTGAAGCTGGCGCACACCATGGGGAACGGGGAGATCGCGGTTGATTTCGAACCATACGCCTCCCTTTCTAACTCTCTCTCCCGTGTTTCGGTTTCTCTTCCAGTCGCCGAGCATCAGGTTGCTTACCGTGCTTGAGTTGAGCGTTTCCCGCCATTTTGCCTCGCCCACGATCAATCGGATCACGGCACCGTCGCTGTCGAGGGAGACACCTAGGAAATCCGAGCCAAAACGGCCAAAGACGGCCCGAACGCGGGCTGGGTCACGGGCAAGATCGAACAGGTACTTTTCGACGTCGGCATGATAGCGAAAGAGAAAGATCGGGATCGACCATTCGTGCGCGCCAACAAACTTGAAATGCTCGGTGACAAGTCCCGTCATGACCTCACCGAAAAGGCCACGTCTAGGCGGTCGGCGGTAGACAGCGGGGATACAGAAGCAGGGCCGCATCATCATCGTCGTCGTCTTCATCCGCATCCGGGTGAAGATTTATCCCAATCTGAGCAGCAAAATGTTCGCGAGCGTCACGGTGGGCTGACTCAAAATACGGAATGAGCGCGGCAGCGAGATTTGGGTCCCTGTCGGCCTTTTCCTCGAGAAGCAGGTGGCCATAACATCCTTCAACGGATGGATAAGAGTTCAGCCATCGGTTCATCGCCCCGGATGGCGGTTTGCAGTCGTGCATTGTAGGGCCCCCCGACCCGATCATCTGTTCATATTTCCAATAGCTGTCCGCGGATTGAAGTTCGCTCAGCCTAAAATAAATCACGTACGCGAACGAATGGTCCTCCGGTCTCAACTGCACGGCGCACTTTTCTGACAATCACGTCAGCTACCGAAAGCTGACGTGAGAGCGTTTCATGAAGGTCAAGCCCATCCATGCAAATGATCGATGTAGGCGCCTTGCCAAACGCTGTTAGTCCGTCAGGGCTGAATCCGGTGTTGCTGATGAAGAGACCTCTCGCCCATTTGGCCTTCGTAAGCACTTTGCCGGAGAAACCATGCAGGTCGGCTATGCCCGAATATTCATTCTGCCATTTAGCTTCTAAAAGATAGGTCTCGCCCTCGAGCGCGAAGCTGCCGTCAATCTGCTCTCCAGTCAGGCGAAACGAGCCACGTGGTGCAAGGTTGTATGCCGCGAACAGATCATGAAGAAATTTCTCGAAGGCATAACCACGGGGCTGAGGTGCAAGCTTGCTGACCTCGAGCAGTTGTTGGGAGAGCAAGCTCACCTGCGCCGCTGTTGGTTTCCCAGCTATGGGTTTTTCCACCGGCGCTGGATTTCGTACCGGAAGCATGTTGAGAAAAGAATCGTCCGTGAGTTCCGGGATTCGAAATGAAACCCCACGCAGCAGAGTATTCAGTTGCTCGATCTCCTCTCGCATTAGCGGCTCGCCACGCCCCCGGCGCCACGTCAAAGACTGACGCACAGAGAGGGCAGAACCGATTCCGCCGATGTTCCAGCGTGGCGGTGAGAAGCTGAACCAGCGATGGAAGCTTGCTGCCTTGTTGCCAGAACTCGCCAACTCCGACCTCATTTGCGGCAAGCGGAAATGCAGTGCGGGAGTTCCCGCTGCCGGGCAGGAAGTCATAAAGCAGATCAGCAATTGCACTGACGGCGGTCGCCTCTTTCATACTGATCGACATCGGCTACTCTCTCCCCGCCTATGCTTATGCTTTCACATACCGTATTGCGTCCCGGAAACCGCGCCCCGATCTCCGAGGCACTCCATCACAGTGCTGTCGCCGGAAATCGGTACAAAATGATGCGTCCAGTTGGAATGATCTGGGAGAGATAGTCGAAATCCCGGATGTTTCCGGTCAGGACGCTCGCACCCAATTGCCTTGCCTGCAGGAAAATCAGGGCATCATTGATAAAGCGTCGCTCGTGACCCTCGCCTTTCGGCATCTTGCTCAGCCGGAAAAGCAGGCCGGCAATGATGCCGGCCTGTCCCCAAGTCGTCGCTTCGGGGGCGTGAAGCCTATGCGTCGGCACGTCGTCAATCGTCTGCTGGATAATTTCCAGGGCCGATTTCGTCGACGCGTGAGCCGGATCAAGGCGGCCAAACGCATGTGTCAGTTCGGAAAGACAAACTGCCGAATGGTGACAGAGCCGATACCTCAGGAGCGCATCCACCGCTTCAGGCGTTCGTCCCTGCAGGACGTCCAAATAAACACTGGTGTCCAGAAACAATGGACCACCAATAGTGGGCTCGTCATCTACCCAGGGTAAATCTCCATCGGCTCGGCGTTCGAGTGTTCCCCGCCGCTTTTGGGGCTTCAGTAATCGCAGGGTCTCACGAAGATCAAACCCCAAGATCGATATCCGCCGGAATGCTGCCTTTCCGGCCAACAAGGCGAGCGCCAAAGTCGTCCTCTAGTGCCAGCCGCGACAATGCCAGTTCCAGCAGTTCAGTGTCGGACGTGACGTGAGCTCGCTTTTTGGCGGCGTCGATCAACTCCGACGGCACACGGCCTGACAAACGTGTATTTTTCGCGGCGCCGAGAAGGCCAACGGCGCGTGCCTGCTCAAGCACAAGCTTGTTGCGCGTTAGTGCTACCTGCTCCTCATTTTCCGTAGCGGAACGAATTTGGGCGCCCATGTCGGCCTCCTTTGTTGAACATAACATAGATACCGTTCAACGCAGATGCAAGGTATAATCTGGCTTTCGGGGAGCTCAGGAATATGGTCCCTTAATTCGTCAGCAATGGAT
>NZ_RZTF01000519.1:0-3789 GCF_004023175.1 Mesorhizobium sp. M7A.F.Ca.MR.362.00.0.0 | reverse complement strand
GGTCGAACAGGATGCCGGACGGCACGTTGTAGGCGGCCACCGAATTGTCGCCGATCATCTTCCATATCTGCGGCGGTTCGGAAGAGGAGGGGCCGGACGGGTAGGAGCCGCACAAAGTACGCTTCAGCAGTCCCGGCTTGGCCAGATGGTCGATGCCTTTGATGCCGTACATGTCGCCGGCGGCGATCGGGTGCAGCGTGGTGATATTTTTTGGGTGGCCTTCCCCATCGAAGCGTTCGCCGATCGCGGCGAGCACGGCGTCGGGACAGCCGAGACCGCTCGACGACGACACGGATACGACCATGCCGTCCTTGATCAGGCCCGCTGCCTGAGCTGCCGAAACGACCTTGCTCAATTCATGATCCCCGAACCGGCCGTCCTGTTTCGGGTGCGGCGATCCGGGCCACAGCTTTCCCTGACCACGAGATTGACCGCGCCGATATGGTCCTCAGCGCGCGTGGTGCGCGACTGGATCATTTTCAGCATGACATGGGCGGCGCGTTCGCCGAGGCCGGCCGAGTCCACCGCGACGCTGGTCAGAGCTGGCATGTAATGTTCGGCTTCGGCCACATCGTCGAACCCGACGATGGCGAAATCAGTTCCCGGCTCAAGTCCGCGCTTGCGCAGCGCCAGCATGGCGCCAAAGGCGACGGCGTCGTTGAAGCAGAGTGCCGCGGTCGGCGGTTCAGCCATTGCGAGAGCGGTTTCGAGGCACGCGATGCCGCCTCTGCGGCTGGTCTCTCCCTCGACGACCAGTGCGTCGCGGTCGGAGATGCCCTGCGTCTCGCAGGCTTCGCGAAATCCGCCAAGCCGATCGTGATAGACCACCAGGTCGGACGAACCGCCGAAGAAGACCAGCCTGCGATGTCCCTTGCCGATCAGATGGGCGGTGGCGAGATAGGCGCCGCGATGATTGTCGGGCGCGATAACCGGAATACGGCTCTCGGGAAGCCGGCGCATGGCGAAGACCACCGGCAGACCTGCCGTCTCGATCCGCCTGAAGGCGCCCGGCGTCGTGCCGCGAGCCGGCGACACGATGAGGCCGGCGACGCCTTGCTCCATCAACGACTTCAGCACTTCTTCCTGGCGTACCGGATTTTCCGCCGTGTTGGCGATGAACGGCACGATACCGGCCGACTGGAAGACCCGCTCCATCCCAACCGCCAACTCTGCGAAGAAAGGATTGGTGAGATCGTTGATGACCATGCCGATGACATTGGAGTGCGCCTTGCGCAGATTGGCGGCGCCGCGGTTGTAGACGTAACCGACATCCTCGATCGCCTTGCGCACTTTGCTCGCTGTTTCGGGCCGGATCAGCCCGCTGCCCTGGAGCACGAGCGATACCGTCGATTTGGACACGCCTGCTTCGCGGGCGATGTCGAATATCGTCGCCTTGGCCCGGTTGGCCATCCAGATGCATCCTCCCCGACTGCAGGCCCAAAAATATTGGAACGTTCTAATCTCTGCTCCGGTCGTGAGTCAATCGGGATTTTTCTCGCGTCTCGAATGCCGATCGTGCGTACTCAAATGGCTTGCTCCATAAGGCTTTTGTGTTGCAATGCAGCATTCTTCCTGCCGTGGAATCCGAATCTTAAAGGTTCTTGATTTATTGGAACGTTCCATCTAGAGCGTTGCGAAGGGAGAGATCGATGGACATTTCCTTGCCTGGTGAGGGGGGCGGCAGCACCCGGTACACGCTGGTCGGCGAACCGGTGCAGCCTGACATCGGCGCGCGATTTTCGCGTATCGCCTATGCCGCCGCGCACGTCGTTGCCGATCCGCTTGCCATGACCGATCCGTGGTCCAGGCCGGTGGTCGACTGGGACAGGACGATGGCGTTCCGTCACCATCTGTGGCGGCTGGGATTCCGCATTGCCGAAGCGATGGACACGTCGCAACGCGGCATGGGTTTCGACTGGGCAAACGCGCAGGAATTGATCCGCCGTTCGATCGCCGAGGCGCGTACCGTCGATGGCGCCGATCTCGCCTCGGGTGCCGGGACCGACCATCTGGCGCCCGCCGCCGCCAGGACGCTGGACGATGTGATCACCGCCTATGAGCGGCAATTCGCTTTCATCGAAGGCTTGGGCGGCAAGGCGATCATGATGGCCAGCCGGGCACTGGCGGCAGTTGCCAAGGGGCCGGACGACTATGTCAGCGTCTACGACCGCATCCTGTCCCAGGCATCCGGCAAGGTCATCCTGCACTGGCTGGGCGACATGTTCGATCCGGCGCTCAGGGGCTATTGGGGCAGCGAGAATTTCGAGGCCGCTCTCGATACAGTGGTTGCCATCATCGAACGCCATATTGGCAAGGTCGAGGGGATAAAAATCTCACTGCTCGATGCCGGCAAGGAGGTCGCGCTGAGGAACCGTCTGCCGGACGGCGTCGTCATGTTCACTGGCGACGATTTCAATTATCCCGAACTGATCGCCGGCGACGAGAAAAGACACTCGCACGCACTGCTCGGTATTTTCGATGCGATTGCGCCGGTCGCCAACGCGGCGCTGTCGAAACTGGCGGAAGGCGATCGCGCCGGCTATGACGCTTTGATGGCGCCGACCGTGCCGCTATCGCGAAAAATCTTCGAGGCGCCCACCGAGTACTACAAGGCCGGCATCGTCTTCATGGCTTGGCTGAACGGCCATCAGGACCATTTTGCGATGGTCGGCGGCATGCAGTCGGCGCGCGGCATCCGTCACTATGCCGACGTGTTCCGCCTTGCCGACCAGGCCGGATTGCTCGCTGATCCTAATCTGGCGGTGGCCAGAATGAAGAGCCTTTGCACCGTCGCGGGCATCTGAAGCGCGGAAAGGCTGACCGGTCGAAGAGGACGCGTCGCCACGCGATTGCTGCGCCTGCCCAGGCACCTCCGCTGTCGAACGACCGCGAGGAAGGTTTCGCCGCCGTCATCAATTTTCTTGTGAACCAATTTCTCCCGAGGCGCGACCAAGCGATGTGTCCAAACATGGTCCATCAAGGAGAACGTCTGATGTTTACTGTTTCAAGAAACGTCCTTTTGGCCGCCATCGCCGTTTCGGTGCTGGCCGGCTGCAAGACAACCGCTCCCAGGGAGTGCGACAAGCTGAAGCCCGGCGTCACCTACAACGGCAAATGCTGCGGCATCGGCGAGCCTTGCCGTGAAGGCAAGGGCGGCGGCGACAGGCCGGGAAATACGCCTGATCCAGAGCCGCAATGATCTGATTGCCTGTCGCCCGTCCCGGTCAGCACCGGGACGGGCGCACAGCTTTCCGCGACGGCGTTTGCGTCCGGCGTCCGGTCTGTCAGGACCGGGTTGCGAAACTCGCCGGCGCTGCCCTCGACAATGGCGCAGCGGCAAATGTCAACGTCAGCTTGTGGCGGCCGCATTCGGCCGCCATTGCATCGAATGCATGAGTTATCCGCCACCCCCCGCACCTCACGGCCCCAGCCTCGTCCGTCCTGCGTTGTTGAACCCGACAACCCTTTGCTTACTATACGGTTTTTCGGTGCTTGTCGGCTGCCCCCATGCGTGCTTACTTGTGGTTGTTTTCATTCCGGGGATACAATCATGCGTTTTCTACTTGCTGGCGTCGCCATGCTGTCGTTCGCCGCCACTGCGGCTCTGGCTGATCCAGCTTCGGACTTCAAAAGAGCCGATCAGGCGTTGAACCAAACCTTCAAGCAAATCCAGAAGCGGCTTACGGATGATTCCGACGGCAAGGCACGGTTGGTGAAAGCGCAGAGAGCGTGGATTGCGTTCCGCAACGCCGAATGCACGTTTCAATCCAGCGGTGACGATGGTGGCTC
>NZ_RZTF01000518.1:680-3794 GCF_004023175.1 Mesorhizobium sp. M7A.F.Ca.MR.362.00.0.0 | reverse complement strand
TGGACCCGAGGCATGCCAGGCCAGCCGGTTGACGGCGCCGCGTCGGGCGACCTGCGCGACACGCGGCCGCCGTGACTGCTCCCAAACCGCAAGCGCGGCCAAGGGGTTAGTGGGGGAGGCGTAGACGGCCTCGGCAAGCGTCGCCGCATCCTCGATCGCCATCGCCGCGCCTTGCGCCGCGAACGGGGTCATCGCATGCGCGGCGTCGCCGATCAGCGCGATGCCGTTCGGCGTTGTCCAGGGCTGTTGCGGGTCAACAGTGTGGATCGGCCATGCGGTCCATGGGCCGGCCTGCTCGACCAGGCGGGCAAGTTCTGCCGCGGTGCCGCGCAGGGCTCGGGTCAGGATCCCGGCGTCGGCGTTGCCGGACCAGCCCTCGGCAATGCGGTCGCCCCTGGTGAAGGCCGCGAGATTGAAGGCCGCACCCTTGCTGACGGGATAGGCGACCATATGGAAGCCGGGATGCAGGAAAGTGGTGACGCAGTCCCTGGCGCCTATGGCTGCAAAGCTCCGACCGGCGGCACTGTCGGCCGCGACGGTGGCGCGCCAGGCCAGTTCGCCGGAGAAACGGCTCGTTGCGAGGGTCGCTCCCTTGGCGGAGCGGGCAAGCCTGCGCACCGACGACCAGACGCCATCGGCCCCAACCAGCAGGAGGCCCTCCGCCTCGACGGTTTTGCCATTGATCTCGGCCGTCGCGGTGATGCCATCCGGGCCGGTGTCAACGTCGCCGATGCGGGCGCCGGTGGTGAGATGGATATCCGGCATCTCGGCAACGCGCGCGGTCAGTGCGCTCTGCAGATCGGCCCTGTGCGCCACGAGATAGGGCGCCTGCCAGCGCGTTTCGGCGGCTTGCCCCAACGGCACCCGCGCCAGTTCGCGCAACGTCGCGGCGTCCTTCAGGACCACCGCTTCCGGCCGCACCGTTGCCGGCAGCAGCTTGTCGAGTACGCCAAGCTGGCGAAGGATACGTGTCGCGTTGGGAGAGAGCTGGATGCCGGCGCCGGCAGCTTCCAGGCGCTGCGCCTGTTCGAACACCCGAACAGGGTAGCCGCGGTCGGCGAATGCAAGCGCTGCGGTCAATCCGGCGACACCCGCCCCGGCGATGACAATTTGCCGGGATCGCGTGTCGGTCATCGGGCTGGTCGCGAAAGACTCAGGCGGCCTGATCGATGTAGATGCAGCCGGCCGGCAGCGTCTCGGTCGCCTTCAGCTTCGGAGAATAGCGGTAGAGCGTCGAGCAATAGGGGCAGACTTTTTCGTTGTCGTCGCCCATGTCCAGAAACACATGCGGGTGGTCGAAAGGCGGATTGGCGCCCGTGCACATGAATTCCTTCACGCCGATGTCGATTGCCTGATAGCCCGCATCGTTCTGAAAATGGGGAATGGAACCGCCTGCCATCGTCGTCTCCTTAACGCAGTCTCGTCTGCATCTGGATCATATCAGGCCTCTTTGCAAGTTCGATGAAATGAAACTGTCGCAAAAGCCTGTCAGAGGATAAGTTAAGCCGGTTAACGCATGGCCCCGAAGACCGACATCGGTTTTCGGCAAGGACCATGCGTCGCCTTGGAGTGGCAGAGCGTCCTTTGCGCGTCCTGAATGACGCACGACGCTTTAGCTGGCTGACGGTGTGGAAGAGCGGGAATCATGAACGAACTGAAGCCGGTGCAGAACGAATTCGTGGATGTCGAGGTGGCCCGCCCGGAGGGCGGCAATCCGGACCGGTTTGTCAACCGCGAGTTTTCCTGGCTGCAGTTCAACCGGCGCGTTCTCGAGGAGTCGCTGAACCTCAATCATCCGCTGCTGGAGCGCGTCCGCTTCCTGTCGATCTCGGCCGCCAACCTCGACGAGTTCTTCATGGTCCGCGTTGCCGGTCTTGCCGGCCAGGTGCGCGAGGGCATCACGCTGAAGAGCCCTGACGGACGCACCCCCGAACAGCAGCTCGAACAGCTGCTGCGTGAGGTCGAGCGGCTGCAGGAAGACCAGCAGAAGAGCCTTTCGGCGCTTACCGTGCTGCTCAACAAGGAAGGCATCGAGAGCATCACCCGCGATGCGCTGACCAAGGACGAGAAAGTCTGGCTGGAAGACCATTTCCAGGAACAGGTTTTCCCGGTGCTCACCCCGCTGTCGATCGACCCGGCGCATCCGTTTCCGTTCATTCCAAATCTCGGCTTCTCGATGGCGCTGCAATTGCGCCATCGCAAGAACGGTGAGGAGATGAGCGCGCTGCTGCGCCTGCCGGTGGCGCTGAAGCGCTTCATCCGTCTGCCGGACCGCAAGCATCATGTCCGCTTCATCCCGCTGGAAGAGGCGGTCGGCCTCTATATCGGCAAGCTCTTCCCCGGCTACGAGGTCAAGGGCTCCGGCACGTTCCGCATCATTCGCGATAGCGATATCGAGGTCGAGGAGGAGTCCGAGGACCTGGTTCGCCTGTTCGAAACGGCGCTGAAGCGGCGGCGGCGGGGTTCGGTGATCCGCATCGAATTCGACAGGCTGATGCCTGGCGAATTGCGCGACTTCGTGGCAGGCGAGCTTGGCGTGTCGTCGAGCCGCATCAGCGTGCTCACCGGGCCGCTGGCGCTCAGCCAGATTTCCGAGATCGTCGCCGTCCCTCGCGACGACCTGAAATTCATGCCCTACAATCCGCGTTTTCCCGAGCGCATCCGCGAGCATGGCGGCGACTGTTTTGCCGCCATCCGCGAGAAGGACATCGTCGTCCATCACCCCTACGAATCGTTTGACGTCGTGGTGCAGTTCCTGCGCCAGGCGATGGCCGATCCGGAAGTGGTGGCGATCAAGCAGACGCTTTACCGCACCTCCAATGACAGCCCGATCGTGCGTGCGCTGGTCGACGCGGCCGAGGCCGGCAAGTCGGTCACCGCGCTGGTCGAGCTCAAGGCGCGTTTCGACGAAGAAGCCAACATTCGCTGGGCGCGCGATCTGGAGCGTGCCGGCGTGCAGGTCGTGTTCGGCTTTCTTGAGCTGAAAACCCATTCGAAAATGTCGCTGGTCGTGCGGCGCGAGGACGGCAAGCTGCGCAACTACGTGCACCTCGGCACCGGCAACTACCATCCGGTAACGGCGCGCATCTACACCGACCTGTCCTTCTTCACCAC
>NZ_RZTF01000518.1:0-666 GCF_004023175.1 Mesorhizobium sp. M7A.F.Ca.MR.362.00.0.0 | reverse complement strand
TGCGATCTCGCCGTTCACGCTGAGAAGCCGCATCCTGAAGCACATTGCCGACGAGATTGCCTACGCGGTGCAGGGGAAACCGGCGCGCATCTGGATGAAGATGAACGCACTCGTCGATCCGATTATCATCGACGCGCTCTACGATGCCAGCCGGGCCGGCGTCGAGGTCGACCTGGTCGTGCGCGGCATCTGCTGCCTGAGGCCGCAGGTTCCGGGCCTGTCGGAAAACATCCGCGTAAAATCGATCGTCGGCCGTTTTCTCGAGCACAGCCGCATCTATTGTTTCGGCAACGGTCACGGCCTGCCGTCGGACGAGGCGATCGTCTACATCTCCTCGGCCGATCTGATGCCGCGCAATCTCGACCGCCGCGTCGAAACCATGGTGCCGATCACGAATCCAACTGTGCACGAACAGATCCTTGGCCAGATCATGCTGGGCAACATCATGGACAATCAGCAAAGTTTCGACGTATTGGCTGATGGAACCTCCCGGCGCGTCGTGCTGGAGGAGGGCGAGGAACCGTTCAACGCGCAGGAATATTTCATGACCAATCCGAGCCTGTCGGGACGGGGTGACGCGCTGAAGTCGCATGCGCCCAAGCGCATTGCGCAGTTCAAGCGCCGCAAGAAGAACGCTGCAGCGTCCGGCTGATGCTGTCTGATTCC
>NZ_RZTF01000517.1:2233-3834 GCF_004023175.1 Mesorhizobium sp. M7A.F.Ca.MR.362.00.0.0 | reverse complement strand
GAACACGACCTGGATTTGGCAGATTTCGCGGCCAGGTCCCTTTCCAGATGTTCGAGCTCCGAGGCGGGACACGCGCAGCAGTCGCCCGCAGTCGAAGCCGAGAAGGTTGTAGTTGTCTTGGACATGCATTGCGAATGGCACGATCGAGCCCATTGCGGACATCAGCGGATTTGATGCTTCTGCCAGCCGAAATAGCCAGAGGCCACCGCAGAGCGCCGTCAGATAGACAACCGCTGCTGCCCCGAATAGGCCCTGCGCGCCGAGCGCAGTCATCATGCCGCCGGCGACGACGGGGCCGATGATCGCGGCCAGAGCATAGACGGAGGCAAGGGCGGCGGTGGCCGCCGTCAGCATCTCAGCCCGGGAAGCGGTCACCGATCAGCGCGAGCCCAGCGGTGTAGAGCCCATAATTCGCGCCGCCCCAGACCAGCATCAGCCCGGCTACGGGCCAGAACCCCATACTTGGTCCGGAGAACCAACGGCAGGGTGCAGGCGAGCGATAGGCCGCAGCAACCAAGAACCGTGCGGCGGCGGCCAGCCTTGTCCAGCGCCAGCCCGATCAGCGGCTGCCCGATCACCAGGCCGACATGGAAAACCGCGGCGAGCCGCACCGCCTGCGAGACGTCGAAATCGCGATCGAGCATGATGACCGGCATGAGGCTGATGGCGATGGCATCAATCATCGAGGCGATGAAGAGAAAGCCGAAGGCTAAAGGAAAGGCTGTGATCGCCGACACGATGTGGCGCGCCGATCCCGGCACCACCAAGCGGCTCACCGGCCGTTCCACCGCGGCGAACGGGATCAGCGCCATCAGCGCTATCGCGGCGCAACCGAGGAGAAGCGCGGCCGGGCGGTCCGGCATCAGCGCGATCATCGCGGGACCGAGTACGAAACCGAGGGCATTGGCAGCGGTATAGACACCCATGATCTGCCCGCGCCGCTCTGGCGCCGCGGCCGCGTTCGCGGGCTCTACTGGTGGCGCCGCTATTGCGAAGCGGCAGGCATCATGCTGGACGATCTCGACAACCACCTGTTCTTCAACCGCACGCATCTGTGCATCGACGCGACGCTGCGCGGTCTTGGCATTGCCATCGGCGACCATCTCTCCTGCGGCGAGCATCTGCGGTCGGGGCGTCTTTTTCAGCTTCCCGGCCCGGTGCTGCCGGGACGGGAACAGTATCATCTGCTGACCCCTGACACGACGCACCTGTCACGGCCCGTGCGACAAATGCGCGACTGGTTGAGGAAGGCAGCGAAGAATTGAAAGGGACTCGCTGAAAGAACCCCAGCCAACTCTGGTCTGTCTGCAAATTAGTCGTTTAGCATGGGAGCTTTCGGTGGCCGCTCGCGACCCTGTGCTGCCTTAGTTGCTGCTGCTGGAAGGTCGTTATCGAGCGCCACGGGGGCTCCTCACCGCACTGCTTTTTTCAAGCGCAAACAGCGCGCGTTTATCAGGACGGCATCACGTCCGATAGGACTGAGAATCGCCTGGGACGAGCGCCGCGAGCACAGCCGCCAACAGCCCGCACCCGGCGAAAAAAAGCATGATGGAGAACAGCGCATAGGTTGCGTTGCTCTCCGTCAGGACGGCCCCTGTGAT
>NZ_RZTF01000517.1:0-2223 GCF_004023175.1 Mesorhizobium sp. M7A.F.Ca.MR.362.00.0.0 | reverse complement strand
GCCCCCGGCAGATCAGGGTGTTCTGCCCGCGATCTTGCTGTCAGCAAAAGAACGGTCGAGGTTATCGTGAATTCGAAAACGCGTGCAAAGAGCATCGTCGAGGGAAGTGGTGCGATGAGGATAGTGGACCGGCTGCGCTCCTGCTGGGGGTTCAGTCCGAATGTCGACCGAAATGTCACCCTGGTGGACGGCTTTCTCAACGGCAAGACCGTTGCCGAGCTGGCGCAGGAGCATCGCCTTTCAAAAACAAGGACGCGCCAGATCATCGAAAAGGCCGACCGCCTCGTGGGCGGGGGTATCTTGACCAGGGCCGAACCGTCCGAGGCTCCGCCACGATCCGATTTCATGGCGGCCTATCGGTACGTATGGAGCCTGGCGGAGACGCACCGGCTCGGGAGCGTCGCGCCACACCATTTTTTCAAGGAGCTGCAACGCGCGGGATCACTGGAACAGCTTGTTGACCGCATCAAGCGATATCCCAAGCGCGCTCCACTGACATCCGAGCTCATACGCCTCGTGTGGCTGAAGGAGACGGGCGAAAGCCCCTGGTCGGCTATGAAGCGATCGAAGATCACGATTGTGGAACCAGGCTGTGCGGCTGATCATCCAGATCGCGGGCTTCATTGCCAGCGCGCGCTGGAACCGGCTGTCCAGGAATTGGTTGAGAGCGCCGCGGCGGCCGGATGGACCAATGACGAGATCGCGGGTGCACTCCTCGAAGTCGCGCGCGCACATCAAGGGTGACAATGCGCTGAGAGGTTACCGTGCATCCGGGCCGAGGGCGGACGGGAGAGCGGTTCGCCAGCCATTCGCAACGCGCATGCCTCGCCGGGTCGACCGAAGAGCGCTACTCCAGAAAACCTCTCGGCCGTGACTCGACCGAGATGCAGAGGGCACAGGCGAAAGGCTGACAAAGACAACCGTCATTGACGTGTTCAGGGCGATGGTTAGATTGCCTCCGCGGGTGAGAATTGCCCGCCTTGCCAAGACAAGGAGTAGACGCGTGGCTACGGGTACGGTGAAGTGGTTTAATGCGACAAAGGGCTTTGGGTTCATCCAACCGGACTCCGGCGGAGCGGACGTTTTCGTTCATATATCTGCCGTGGAACGTGCCGGGTTGAGGAGCCTCGCCGATGGCCAAAAGGTCAGCTATGAGGTCGAGCAGGACCGGCGCACTGGAAAAATCCTCTGCTGGCAATCTCAAGGCGATCTAGCAGGCTGTTGAAAAAGGGCTCGCGGCGATGCTGTGAGCGTGATTCAGTTTCTCCGGAGAGATTCGGAGAACAAGGCATGCGCGGGGGGACGGACGGTCTGGCGAGTTGTTCAGTTATGTTGATCTCGAGGCGCGGGTGCGGCGCGATCATCCGTTGCGCCGCATTCGGGGGATTGTGAACGAGGCGCTGGCGACGTTGGAGCAAGACTTGGCGGCGCTGTATTCGCCGATGGGGCGGCCTTCGATCCCGCCGGAAAAGTTGCTGCGAGCGATGCTGCTGCAGGCGTTCTACTCGATCCGATCGGAGCGGCTTTTGATGGAGCGGCTGGAATACGACCTTCTGTTCCGCTGGTTCGTCGGTATCGGCGTCGACGACGCGGCCTGGGACCATTCGGTGTTCTCCAAGAACCGCGACCGGCTGCTGGAGGGCGACATCGCCGCAAAGTTCCTGAGCGCGGTGCTGGCGCAGCCCAAGGTCAAGAGGCTCCTGTCGATGGATCACTTCTCGGTCGACGGGACGCTGATTGAGGCCTGGGCGTCGATGAAGAGCGTCAAGCCGAAGGACGGCTCGGGCGAGCCGCCGGCTGAAGGCGGCGGGCGAAACGCGAAAGCGAACTTCCATGGCCACAAGCGCTCGAACGACACACATGCCTCGACCACCGATCCGGATGCCCGGCTCTATCGCAAGGGCAAAGGCAAGGAGGCCAAGTTGTGCTTTATGGGACATGGCTTGATGGAGAACCGCCACGGCCTGCTGGTCGACGCCTGCCTGACACTGGCCGACGGACATGCTGAGCGGGTGGCCGCACTGCACATGATCGAACCTCGAGCGGAGCGGCCACAGGCGATCACGCTCGGCGCCGACAAGGCCTACGACGCGGAAGACGTCGTCAATGAGCTGCGCTCGATGAGGGTGACGCCGCATGTAGCGCAGAACACGAGCGGCCGCAGTTCGGCGATCGACGGGCGCACGACGCGGCTGGCGGCTATGCCGTCAGCCAGCGCATCCA
>NZ_RZTF01000516.1:3005-3843 GCF_004023175.1 Mesorhizobium sp. M7A.F.Ca.MR.362.00.0.0 | reverse complement strand
GGGCAGTGGAGGGAGTGTCCTTTTCGGTCGAGGCAGGCGAGACGCTCTGTATCGTCGGCGAATCCGGTTGCGGCAAGTCCACTATTGCACGGCTATTGATGCGACTCACCGATCCAACGGGCGGACGCGTCCTGATCGATGGGACCGATATTGCGGGCCTCAAGAAGCACGAGCTCCGTGCGCATCGCCGTCGGATGCAGATGGTGTTTCAGGATCCCTACTCGTCGTTGAACCCGCGTCTTACCGCCGGACAGATCATCACCGAACCTGTGGAGAATTTCGAGCGTCTCAGCCGCAAGCAGCGCAACGCGCTTGCCGCGGACCTCCTCCAAAAGGTGGGAATGTCGCACGAGATGATGCACAGGCTCCCCTCCGAGTTGTCGGGTGGCCAGCGGCAACGGCTCGGCATAGCGCGGGCGCTGTCGCTCAAGCCCTCGCTCATTATCGCAGACGAGGCAGTGTCAGCCCTGGATGTCTCAGTGCAGGCGCAGATTCTAAATCTGCTTGTGGATCTTCAAGACCAGATGGGCATCGCCTTCGTCTTCATCTCGCACGACCTTGGCGTCGTCGAGCATATCGCCCATCGCGTCGCCGTCATGTATCTGGGGCGGATTGTGGAACTGGCTACATGCGAGGCATTGTTCGCCAAGCCAGTCCATCCCTACACTGAAGCGCTAATTGCAGCGGCACCCGTGCCGGATCCGACGCGGGTTCGGCTGGAGGCGCCCGTCGAGGGCGAGGTTCCAAGCCCGGTGGATCCACCGAGTGGATGCGCGTTTCATCCGCGTTGCCCACTTGCCATCGAGCGCTGCCGCCTTGAGGTGCCGCATTTAGTGCC
>NZ_RZTF01000516.1:0-2995 GCF_004023175.1 Mesorhizobium sp. M7A.F.Ca.MR.362.00.0.0 | reverse complement strand
ACCGTGAGGGTTCCGCTCGCGGTCCCGCCGCGTTCGATTGGATCGGAATTCAGCATGTCTTGCCCGGCACCGTGGCAAACGCAACAAACTTGGGCAATGTTGTATTGGCTATTACAACCGATATTTTGTTGCATCAAACTACATGTTCCAAACTAAGGTTGCGAAACCATCTCACCGCACTGCGCGCTCTGAAATGAAAGCACCGACGGCAAAACCAGTTTATCACAATCAGGAGGTCTGTATGAAAATATTGTTCGGTATGCTCGTGCACGAAAGCAACTCGTTTGCGTCGGGGGCCGGGGACTTCAGAGGCATTTCGGTGGGCGAGGAGCTTTTTTCAATATACCGGAACAAGGTGGGTTATCTGGCCGGAATGATCAAAGCAGCAGAGGAATGTGACGTAGAACTAATTCCTTCCATTGCAGCAGGGAGTGCCGGCCCCAGGGTTACTAAGGAGGCTGTCGAATATGCCGTAGGGGAGCTTGTTACTATTGCTGAAAAGCGAAAGGATGAATACACGGGAATTTGTTTGGCGCTTCACGGTGCCGGCGTTGCCGAGAACGCGGACGATCTGGAAGCCTACATTCTGGAAAAGGTGCGGGAGGTAGTTGGTCCGGACATGCCCATCACGGTTTCCCTAGACCTTCATGGGAATATATCACCAGAACTGGCCAAATTGTCGAATGGCCTTTTCGGCTGTAAGCAATATCCGCATGTCGATGAAGCCGAGGCTGGCTATTTGGCGATGAAAACCCTTATTCGCATCTTGCGCGGCGAAGCGATCTCCCAAACGGCCGTCATTCAACTTCCTTGGCTGGTCGATGCGCGAATGGGCAACACCTTTGTTGAGCCCATGAAATCCGTGACAGACTACGTAGCCGACTATGCTGCTAGACACGGCCTGATAGATGCGGCATTTTTCCATGGTTACGGCTATTCCGATGTGCCTTTCGTTGGCGCTTCCGTGGTGGTTGTAGCTGAAAAAGGGGCACACGAGGCCGCCGCTGAAATCGCCAAGCACATTTGGGAAAAGCGGGAACAGCTTAAAGGACCGGCGGCCCCGATGCCGGACGTGGCTGTGGATCATGCTCTCGCCGCGTTGGAAAAACCGGGAACAGGCTATGTTGTCATTGTAGAAGTTTCTGATAACCCCGGTGCTGGAGGGCCAGGCACCGGAACCCATCTCCTGCACGAGGTTCTAAGCCGAAACCCTAAGAAGGCGATCTTCGGCTTCATTTGCGACCCGGAAATTGCGCTTTTTGCTCACAAAATGGGTGTTGGGGGAGAGGTGTCAGGTTTGCTAGGCGGCAAGACCGACAAAGTTCACGGTACCCCAATCGAGTTACGCAATGCCAGAGTGTGCGCGTTATCAGACGGAAACGCCACCTACGTGTCTCCTATGATGGAAGGACTGCCGGTGTGTTACGGCAAGACCGCCCGTTTGCGCATCGGCAATGTAGATATTATCGTCACGGAGCATGCCAACGCAGCCTACGATGATCGTCCTTTCTTGATTACTGGGGCCGATATTACCCAATATGAAATCGTTTGCATAAAGGGGACAAATCATTTCCGAGCATTTTTCGATCCTAGGGCCAAGGCAGTCGTCGCTACTGATCCCCCCGGTGTCACAAGCAAAAATTTTGCTTCCTTCAATTACCAAAAGATTCGTAGGCCGATATATCCTATCGATCTCGACACCACATTCTCCGTTTGAACTCAGCGCTCTAATCCCCGTAGCTTGCTGCGGGGAGGTGTCTGGGCCTCTAATTCCTCGCGGCTTTTGTGAGATGCCAACACACGGGTGCACAGCCTGCATGGGCACGACACAATGAATCACGTAGTTGCCGCTCCCGCTGCTGGGTCGGAGGCAGTGTTCAGCACAAATAGTCCCTCGGGTTTGGGCGCTCCACTCCCAGGGAGCAACTCGGGGAGTCAGGAGACTGGGATGATGTGGCATCTTAGTATTGCGAACTTGATCTAAAATGAAGACCCGGTGAGCATTATAAAATCGGATGAACTCCATGTCTAAACAGTACCCACTTGGACCAGCGGACACAGTTGATACGCTCGCGCATGCACGTGTATCAGGTAACCTGAAATCCCGAGACCTGGTCGAGCGGGCTTGATAGCGCCGAAGTGCTGAGAAGTGTAGGCAGCCACGCCCTTGCGCGGTTATGGCGGGATAAGGCACTTGCTGCTGCCGCTACGAAGACAGACTCAGCGATGAGGGTGGGCTCTCGGCATCCTTGCTTGCCGGCCGGCCAATCGTGGTAAAAGTCAATGCGATGTCCGCGGTGACATCACACAGGCTGGTTCAGCTTCCCTTGAAAATGCACGGCCCGCTCAACGAGATGCAGATAGCGTGGCGCAACTGCGGGCAGCCGGAGCGGTCATCTCGGCAAATCTAACGTGTCGGACGTCAGCCTGAATATCGATCTATCGCTTTTGGGCCTCGCAGGCTCATCCCCGATCGCTGCGCGGCACTGGGATCTCGTTCCGAGGCAAAGGACGCGTCAGCCATTGCCGACTTAATGGCTTAGTGCTTCTCAAGCCTCTACGAACACGGAACTATCCTCACTTGCTAAATTTGGTTTTTTGGCATTGGCCCCCCAGCATTTTCCTATACACTGAGCCTATGTAATGTGGTGCAACAAAAAGCTGAGATGGCGATGGAAAATGTTACTGAAGAGGAAACTGGAGAGAGTGCCCTTTCGACGGCACACGATGACCGGCGGGCGGCCGAAACACTGGGCATGGATCTGGCGCCGCTCAAGAAGCATGCTCGACTGGGCGATCTCGCATATGACGCCATGAAAGAGCGCCTAGTACGCGGCGCTTTCGAACCAGGGCGCAAACTGACAGTGCGCGCCGTTGCAGATGCACTCGGTGTGAGCTCTACTCCCGCGCGCGACGCCCTGAATCGCCTGGCCACGGAAGGTGCGCTCGTCTACTCGGGGCCAAAGACAGTCATCGTGCCCTATTTGACAATGCC
>NZ_RZTF01000515.1:0-3872 GCF_004023175.1 Mesorhizobium sp. M7A.F.Ca.MR.362.00.0.0 | reverse complement strand
ATTCATGGCGGCGCGAGGATAGGCCAGGATGGTTTTGGGTTCGTCGGCGGGGCCAAGGGTCCAGAACGCGTGCCGCAGATCGGCCGTGTCGTTATTCAGGATGATGTCGAGATCGGCTCCAACACCACCGTCGATCGCGGCGCCATGTCCGATACGATCATCGGCCAGGGCACCAAGATCGACAATCTCGTGCAGATCGCCCATAACGTCCGCATCGGCCGCAATTGCATAATAGCCGGGCTTTCGGGTATTTCGGGTTCTGTGGTCGTGGGTGACAATGTCACCATGGGCGGCGGCGTCGGGCTTGCGGATCACCTGACCATAGGGACAGGGGCCAAGCTTGCCGCAAGAAGTGGATTTATGAGCAATGTCCCTGCAGGCGAGATCTGGGGCGGCTATCCGGCACAGCCGATGGCGGAAGCCATGCGGGAGATAGCCATGCTGCGCAAGCTCGCCAGGACCCGCAAACAGGGCGAGGGAGGCAATGGCTGACATGATCGCGTCGACGACGCTGGAGGCAGTCGACATTATGGGGCTGATGAAGCTCCTGCCGCACCGCTATCCGTTCCTGATGATCGATCGTATCGTCGACATCGATGGCGACGAATCCGCCGTCGGCATCAAGAACGTGACCATAAACGAGCCGCATTTTCAGGGCCATTTCCCTGAGCAGCCGGTCATGCCGGGTGTGCTCATCGTCGAGGCGATGGCGCAGACGGCCGGCGCCATCTGTATCCGCAGCCTGGGTACCGAAAAGCCGTCGCTGGTCTATTTCCTGACCATCGACAACGCCAAATTCCGCAAACCGGTGGTTCCCGGCGACCAGTTGAAGATCCATGTCAAGAAAATCAAGAAACGCGGCAACCTGCTCAAATTCGCTTGTGAAGCCATGGTCGACGGCGCCAAGGCGGCCGAGGCCGAGATTTCAGCCATGATGGTCACCAGCGACTGACGATCGAGTGCTTATGAAAATCAAGACATCCATTCATGCTTCCTCCATTGTCGAGGAAGGCGCCCAAATCGGCCAAGGTGTGCGCATCGGGCCGTTCTGCCATGTCGGTGCCGATGTGGTGATCGGCGACGACGTCGAACTGGTCAGTCATGTCTCGGTGATGGGCGCGACGTCGATCGGCGCCTCGACCAAGGTCTATCCGATGGCGACATTGGGCGCACCGCCGCAGAACACCAAGCACAAGGGCGGTCGCACCACCTTGGTCATCGGCAGGAACTGCACGATCCGCGAAGGCGTGACCATGCATCTCGGCACCGATTCCAGCCGCGGCGAGACGACGGTCGGCGACAATGGCAATTTCCTTGCCTACGCCCATATCGCCCATGATTGCGTCGTCGGCAACAATGCGACGTTCGCCAATGGCGCAACGCTGGGCGGCCACTGCGAGGTCGGCAACAATGTCTATATCGGCGGCCTGACCGCAGTGCATCAGTTTGTCCGCATCGGCGACAACGCCTTTCTCGGCGGCTGCTCCGCGATCGTCGGCGATGTCATCCCCTTTGCCATCGCGGTCGGCAACCGCGCCAGCCTACGCGGCCTCAACATCATCGGCCTCAAGCGCTCCGGCCTCCCGAGGTCCGAAATCCTTGTGTTGCGCAAGGCTTACAGGATGATCTTCGATCGTTCCCGCACCGTTGGCGAGAACATCGAATTCGCCAAGGCGGAGTTCGCGTCGTCGCCGACCGCCATGAAGATCATCGATTTCATCACCAGTCGCGGCAAGCGGCACTATGCTGTGCCGTCGCTCAAGGGCGGCGATGGCGACGATGTCGATGACGAAGACTGAGACAGCGGCTGCGCGTCTTGATCTTCCGCCGGGCTCCAGGGTCGGCATCATTGCCGGCGGCGGCAGTCTGCCGGTCGAAGTCGCGGCCGGTTCGGCTGAACAAGGTTATCCGCCCTTCGTCATCCTGATGGAAGGCGAGGTCGACCGCATCGCGGAACTCTCCCGATACGATCACGAAAGCCTCGCTCTGGAAGGTATAGGCTCGCTCGTCCCTTTGCTGCGGCGGCACCGGATCACCCATCTGGTGCTTGCAGGCGAGATCAAGCGCCGGCCGCGATTGCTTGCGCTGCGCCCCAGTCTCAGCCTGCTCGCGGTGATTCCTTTGGTCGTCATGGCGCTCGCGCGTGGCGACGATGGTCTTCTGAAGGTCTTGGCACGAGGCCTCGAAGCGCGCGGAGTAAAGGTCGTTGGCGCCCACGAAGTAGTGCCGAATCTTGTCGCCGCCGAAGGCGTGCTGACCAAGGCCGAACCGCGAAAATTGGACTGGCGCGATATTGAGGCAGGCCTTGCGGCAGCAAAGGCCATCGGGGCGCTGGATGTCGGCCAAGCGGCGATCGCGGTTGGCGGCCGGGCAATCGCGCTGGAAGGCATCGAAGGAACAGCCGGCCTGCTTGATCGTGCGAAGCTGCTGCGCGGCCACGGCCGTATTGCGGGCAAGACCCGCGGCGTCCTCGTCAAGTGCGCCAAGCCCGGTCAGGAACTGCGCGCCGATCTTCCATCCATCGGTCCGCAGACGGTCGAGGCAGCGCACGCGGCCGGACTCGCCGGCATTGCCGTCGAGGCGGGACGCTCGCTGATCCTCGAAGGTCCTGAAACCATCGCGCGCGCCAATGCACTCGGCCTGTTCGTCCTTGGCCTGCGTGCCGCCACGGAGCCGCGCAATGGCTGACAGGGCATTGAAGATCGCAATCGTTGCCGGAGAGGAGTCCGGCGACCTGCTCGGTGCCGACATAGTGCGCTCGCTCAGCCAGGCTGTGGGGCGCGAGGTGCAACTCGTCGGCCTCGGCGGCCGTCATTTGCAGGCGCTGGGACTGGTCTCGCCATTCGATGCCGGCGAGATCGCCCTCATGGGGTTCAGCGCCGTTCTGCGCGACCTGCCGCGCCTGATGCGGCGGATCAGCCAACTGGCCAAGACCGTTGCCGACGAAAAGCCGGACTGCATGGTCACCATCGACAGTCCGGACTTTTCGTTGCGCGTCGCCAAAAAGGTGCGTGCGGCCAACCCGTCGATTCCGATCATCCACTATGTCTGCCCGAGCGTGTGGGCGTGGCGGCCGGGCAGGGCGGTGGCGATGAAGCCCTATGTCGACCACATCCTCTGCATCCTGCCGTTCGAGGTCAAGGAGCTCGAGCGGCTCGGCGGGCCACCGGGCACCTATGTCGGGCATCGCCTGACCCACGATGCGGGTTTGCTGGCCGCAGCCAAGGCGCAGGAACTACCGCGCGACCTTTCTCCTGATCGCGTCAAGACCCTGCTCGTCCTGCCCGGTTCGCGGCGTGGCGAGGTACGGCGGCTGCTCGACCCGTTCGGCGAGACGGTGTCGATTCTGCGTGCGCGTGGCCACCGCCTGCGGCTGCTGCTGCCGACCGTTCCGCATGTCGCCGAGCTCGTCAAATCCTCCGTCAACCGCTGGGATGAAAAGCCTGAGATCATCGTCGATTCCCAGCGCAAATGGCAGGCTTTCGGCAAAGCCGATGCGGCGCTGATCGCGTCCGGGACGGTATCGCTGGAACTGGCGCTGGCCGGCGTGCCGATGATTTCCTGCTACAGGCTCGACCCGGTCGCGCGGGTCTTGGCGCCGTACCTCGTTTCCGTCTGGTCGGCGCTGCTGCCCAATCTGATATCGGATCGAGCGCTTATTCCGGAATTCTACGACGGCTACATCAAGCCGAACAATCTGGCCCGGCAATTGGAAGCCCTGTTCGCCGACAGCGGCATGCGCGCCTGGCAGAAGAATGGATTTGCAGAGATCACGCGGCGCATGGCGACGGATAGACCGTCCGGCGAGATCGCCGCGCAGGTGGTGATACGGTATATCAAGAGAGGGAATAGTCAGTAGGGAGTAGGGAAAT
>NZ_RZTF01000514.1:0-3881 GCF_004023175.1 Mesorhizobium sp. M7A.F.Ca.MR.362.00.0.0 | reverse complement strand
GCGCTGCCCCTCATCCGCCTGCCGGCACCTTCTCCCCGTATAGTGACGGGGAGAAGGAAACTACTTCGATCAGTCTTCGTTGCCCTTGACGGTGACGCCGAGCGTCTTCGGTAGGTCGAGCGGGTTGGACATGGCGCCCGCCATGATCAGTGCGAACGGCACGGATGCCGGCGGCTCGGCCGAGATTTCGAGGCTCTTCGGATCATCGAGGAATTTGCTGACCGCGGCCGTAACCTGCGCCGTCAGTTCCGGATTGTTGAGCTGCGCCATGCCAAACGGCACGATCGCCTTGGCCTGGTTGGCGATGTCCTTGCCGGACATGCCTTGCTGTTTGCCGACATAGTCCAGAACCTTGTTGGTCAGCGAATCGTCGTCGAAGCGGATCGAGGCGCTGTTGAACGAAAGCTGCTGCAACAGGCCGAGCATGGCCATGCCTTGCGCCGAATTGTCGGCGCCTTCAGGCTGTGCCGCCATCTTCTTCTGCATTTCCTGCAGCGACTTGATAAAGTCCAGCGTGTAGCCGCCGAGATTGAAGGTCATGCCGAGCGTGCCGGCATTCTCGACCGAGATGTCGTATTTCGACAGTTCCATTTTGCCGTCCGTGGGCTGCCAGGTGCCGGCCATTTCGAGATTGCCCGCGATGTTCTGGTAGCCGAGCGCGTTGATGACTTCCTTGGACTTGGGATCGTCCACCAACGTCAGGTCGGCGTTGAATTTCTCCGTGGTGGCGGTGAATTCCATCGCCTTGCCGTCCGCCGGCGGCGTGATCTCGATGGCAAGTCCATCCATCGAGAAGGCGGTCTTGTCGGCGACCTTGACGGTCATGTTCGAGAGTTCGGCTGACTTGTACATCATCAGCGAGCCGAGCGGGCCGGTGGCGCCGTCGGCCGGAACTGTCATGTCATGAATGACGAAGGGGCTGAGGTCGAGGGTGACGCCGTCCTTGCTGTGTGTGAAGGCAGCCGTCGATACGGTGGCGATGTCATAGCCGCCATTTGCCTCGGTCACACCTTCGAGTTTGACGTCGCCGATGGGAAGCGCTTCCTTCTCCGCCGCCGGTTTGATGGCAACGCCCTGCAGCACCATGCTGGTGTTGTCGCCGGTCACGCCGGTCCAGGTGATGTCGACACCTTGTGCGACA
Organism: Mesorhizobium sp. M7A.F.Ca.MR.362.00.0.0; assembly: GCF_004023175.1. NCBI lineage: Bacteria > Pseudomonadati > Pseudomonadota > Alphaproteobacteria > Hyphomicrobiales > Phyllobacteriaceae > Mesorhizobium > Mesorhizobium sp. M7A.F.Ca.MR.362.00.0.0. The sequence goes on along the minus strand of NZ_RZTF01000514.1, from coordinate 2,740 downwards.
AGCGCGGCCTTCAGCCGGTCGGCCACTGCCGTATCCTGTGCGAGGGCCGCATTCAGCGGCAGCGTGAGCAAGAAGGTCGAAAGGGCCAATTTCCTAAGAGTTGAGCGTTTGATTGTCATCGCAAGGTCCCTGAGAGTGTCCTGAAATTGTTTTTTCAATTATTTGCGCCATCACCATTCCGTGACGAACTGGACCGGAAAAAGGCGTGTCCCGGCACATTGGTCAAAAATCGCGATGAAAGGCAAACCCGATCCCACCGTCTTTGCGCAAACCGGTGAATTTGTCATGAAGAGCCGATAGCCGGATATCGTCGCGCTTGGCCATAGAACCCGCATGTAACAGGCTGATGTTGGCCGACATCCCCCGGGGTGCGGTTTCGTGTTGCAGAAGGGCCGGTATCTCTGTCGGGCTCTTGCCGCGAATCACCCGCTCAGCTAGTCCGAGCCCATGGGAAAAAGGCTTTTGCCGCCTGAAAATGGCGGTGGCGATCATATCGAACCGGTCGATCTGAAGAAGGCGCTGGAAGAGCGCTATCTGGCTTATGCGCTGTCGACCATCATGCACCGGGCACTGCCCGATGTGCGCGACGGACTGAAGCCGGTCCATCGCCGCATCATGCACGCCATGCGTCTGCTGCGGCTTAACCCCGACCAGGGCTTTGCCAAATGCGCCCGCATCGTCGGCGAGGTGATGGGCAAGTTCCACCCGCATGGCGACCAGTCGATCTATGACGCGCTGGTGCGGTTGGCGCAGGATTTCTCGATGCGCTATCCGCTGGTCGACGGGCAGGGCAATTTCGGCAACATCGACGGCGATAACGCCGCCGCCATGCGCTACACCGAAGCGCGCATGACCGATGTGGCGACCGAACTCTTGTCCGGCATCACCGAGGATGCCGTCGATTATCGGCCGACCTACAATGAAGAAGACGAGGAGCCGGTGGTTTTGCCCGGCGCCTTTCCGAATCTGCTGGCCAACGGCTCGTCCGGCATCGCGGTGGGCATGGCGACATCGATCCCGCCCCACAACGCCGCCGAGCTTTGCGATGCCGCACTTCACCTGATCGAAAACCGGGACGCGCCGGTGGCGAAGCTGATGGAGTTTGTCCAGGGGCCGGATTTCCCGACCGGCGGCATCATCGTCGACAGCCGCGCCTCGATCCTCGAAGCCTATGAAACCGGCCGCGGTGGCTTTCGCGTGCGCTCGAAGTGGTTCCAGGAGGACCAGGGCAGGGGCACCTGGAGCATCGTCGTCTCCGAAATCCCCTACGGCGTGCAGAAGGCGCGGCTGATCGAGAAGATCGCCGAACTGCTGATGGCACGCAAGCTGCCGCTGCTCGAGGACATCAGGGACGAAAGCGCCGAGGACGTCCGCGTCGTGCTGGTGCCGAAGAGCCGTTCGGTCGATCCCGGCATCTTGATGGAATCGTTGTTCAAGCTGACCGAGCTCGAAAGCCGCTTCCCGCTCAACATGAACGTCCTGTCGCGCGGCAAGGTGCCCAACGTGCTGTCGCTGAAGGGCGTACTGCAGGAGTGGCTCGAGCATCGCCGCGAGGTTTTGATCCGCCGCTCGAAACATCGGCTTGGCGAGATCGAAAGACGGCTGGAGATACTTGCCGGCTACCTGATCGCCTACCTCAACATCGACGAGGTGATCAGGATCATCCGCGAGGAGGATGAGCCAAAGCAGGTGATGATGGCCCGCTGGTCGCTCACCGACACCCAGGCCGAAGCCATCCTCAACATGCGGCTGCGCGCTTTGCGCAAGCTTGAAGAATTCGAGATCCGCAAGGAATTCGACGGCCTGAGCGCGGAGAAGAAGCAGATCGAGGCACTGCTTGCTTCAAACGAGAAGCAGTGGGCGACGATCAAATGCGAAGTCACCAATATCCGCGACAAGTTCGGTCCGGAGACCGAACTCGGCAAGCGTCGCACCCAGTTCGCCGACGCGCCCGAGCATGATCTGACCGACATCGCCCACGCCATGATCGAGCGCGAGCCGGTCACCGTCGTCGTGTCGGAAAAGGGCTGGCTGCGGGCGATGAAGGGGCATCTGGCCGATCTCTCGACGCTGACCTTCAAGGAGGGCGACAGCCTCAAGCTCGCCTTCCATGCCCAGACCACCGACAAGGTGCTGGTCTTCACCACCGGCGGCAAATTCTACACCATCGGCGCCGACCGGCTGCCTGGCGGGCGAGGCCATGGCGAGCCGATCCGCATCATCGTCGATATGGACAATGATCAGGACATCGTCACCGCCTTCGTCCACGACCCGAAGCGCAAGCTGCTGCTGGCCTCGCACGACGCCAACGGTTTCATCGTGCCGGAGGAGGAGGTCGTCGCCAACACCCGCAAGGGCAAGCAGGTGATGAACGTCAAGGCGCCGGACGAAGCCAAGCGCTGCATCCCGATCACCGGCGACCATCTCACCATCGTCGGCGAGAATCGCAAGATGCTGGTGTTCGCGCTCGCCGAGATTCCGGAGATGGGCCGCGGCAAGGGCGTGCGACTGCAGAAATACAAGGATGGCGGCCTTCTCGATCTCAAGCCGTTCACGCTGGAGACCGGCCTCTCCTGGCAGGATTCGGCCGACCGCACCTTCACAAGGTCGCGCGAGGAACTGGCCGAGTGGATCGGTGCCCGCGCGTCGGCCGGACGGATGGTGCCAAAGGGATTCCCGAGGACGGGGAAATTTGGGTAGCGCTGCTAATCTCCCCCCTTGAGGGGGAGATGTCGCCAAA
>NZ_RZTF01000513.1:2179-3889 GCF_004023175.1 Mesorhizobium sp. M7A.F.Ca.MR.362.00.0.0 | reverse complement strand
TTCTTGAACTGGTCGAAACTGGCGCAGGCCGGCGACAGCAGCACCACCGCCTCGCCGCTGTCGTCCTTAGCGGCATCATGCGCGGCGTGCTCGACCGCGGCGGCCAGCGTGCCTGAGATCTCGTAGGGAACTGCCTCGCCCAGCGTCGCCGAAAAGGCCGGCGCCGCCTCGCCAATCAGATAGGCCTTGGCGATGCGCGGAAAGAAGCCGCGCAACGGCTCGATGCCGCCTTCCTTGGGCAGGCCGCCGGCGATCCAGTAGATGCGCGTAAAGCTGGATAGCGCGGGTGCTGCCGCATCGGCATTGGTCGCCTTGGAATCGTTGATGAACAGCACATGGTCCTTGCGGCCGACCTGCTCCATGCGGTGAGCGAGGCCGGGAAAGCTTTCCAGCCCCGACTGGATTTCGCCAAGCTCCAGTCCGACCTTGAGGCAAGCGGCGACCGCCGCCAGCGCGTTCTGGGCATTGTGCTGGCCGCGCAGCGAGCCGATGCCTTCGAGGAAGGCGACGCGGCTGTAACGGCCGTGCACCGCTTCCATCAGATTGGTGCCATCGGCGAAATAGCCGTCCGTCAGTGGCAGGCGCTTGGAAATGCGGGTGACAGGCCGGCCCGCCCGCTCCAGCCGCTCGGCGATCTGCGCGCACCAGGAATCGTCGATGCCGACGATCGCCGTCTCGCTGCCGGCCACCAGCCGCTCCTTGATCGCGGCGTAGTGCTGCATGGTGCCGTGGCGGTCGAGATGATCGGGCGTCAGGTTAAGCAGGATGCCCGCCGTCGGATTGATCGAAGGCGCGAGATCGATCTGGTAAGACGAGCATTCGACCACATAGTGCCGATCGGGCTCGGGCGGATCGAGCGTCATCACCGCGCGGCCGATATTGCCGCCCATCTGGGTGTCGCGTCCCGCGGCCTTGAGGATATGCGCGGTCAGCGCGGTTGTCGTCGACTTGCCGTTGGTGCCGGTGATGGCGATGAAAGGCGCCGTCGGCGCGCTCAGCATCCGCTCGCGGCAGAAAAGCTCGATGTCGCCGATGATCTCGACGCCTGAACCGCGCGCCAGCTCCACCGTCCAATGCGGCTTGGGATGCGTCAGCGGGACGCCCGGCGACAGCACGAAAGCCGAGAATTTCGCCCAGTCGGCGCCGCGCAAATCAGCGGTCGCGATACCGGCAACGGCGGCCTTGGCCACGCTTTCGGGATTGTCGTCCCAGGCCAGCACGTCCGCGCCGCCCTCGATCAGCGCGCGCGCCGTCGCAATCCCCGAGCCACCGAGCCCGAAGAGGGAAACGCGCTTGCCTGAAAAGGATGCGGCGGGGATCAAAGGGCTTCCTATCTCAGCTTGAGGGTCGACAGGCCGACCAGCGCCAGGATGACGGCGATGATCCAGAAGCGGATCACCACCTGGCTTTCGGTCCAGCCTAGCTTTTCGAAATGATGGTGGATCGGCGCCATCAGGAACACCCGCTTGCCGGTCATCTTGAAGTAGCCGACCTGGATGATGACTGACAGGATTTCCACGACGAACAATCCGCCGACGATGACCAGCACGATCTCGTGCTTGGTGGCGACCGCGACGGTGCCGATCAGGCCACCCATGGCCAGCGAGCCGGTATCGCCCATGAAGATCGCCGCAGGCGGCGCGTTGAACCAGAGGAAGCCGAGGCCGGCGCCGATGACAGCGCCGAGCACGACCGCCAGTTCACCGGTGC
>NZ_RZTF01000513.1:235-2169 GCF_004023175.1 Mesorhizobium sp. M7A.F.Ca.MR.362.00.0.0 | reverse complement strand
TGCCGGAGAGATAGGCGATGACGCCGAAGGAGGCCGCCGCGATCATGATCGGCACGATCGCCAGCCCGTCCAGGCCGTCGGTGAGGTTCACAGCATTGCCTGCTCCGACGATGACGAAGCAGGAGAACGGAATGAAGAACCAGCCGAGATTGACGATGAATTCCTTGGCGAAGGGAAACGTCAGCGACGAAGAGAACGGCGCCTGGCCATTGTGCATGATCACCCAGGCGGCGATGCCGGCGATAACGAATTCAAGCGCCAGCCTTGCCTTGCCGGAAAAGCCGAGATGTGACTGTTTCGTCACCTTCAAATAGTCGTCGTAGAAGCCGATCGAGCCGAAGCCCAGCGTCACCAGCAGCACCACCCAGACATAGATGCTCGACAGGTTGGCCCACAAAAGCGACGAGCCGATGATGCCCGACAGGATCATCAGTCCGCCCATGGTCGGCGTGCCGGCCTTCTTGAAATGCGTCTGCGGTCCGTCGGCGCGGATCGGCTGGCCCTTGCCTTGCCGCAGCCGCAGCGAATTGATGATGGTCGGCCCGAAGATGAAGACGATCAGCGCCGACGTGATCAGCGCCCCGCCGGTGCGGAAGGTGATGTAGCGGAAGACATTGAAGACCGAGACCTTGTCCGCAAAATCGACGAGCAGTGTAAACATGCGCTTTTCGTCCCCCGACCTAGGTCTGTTTTCTGGCTGTCGATTCAGCCGGGAATTTGCCCAGCAGCGCATCGACCAGTTTTGCAAAGCCGATGCCCTTCGACGATTTGATCATCACCACGTCGCCCGGCTTGAGCGCGGCAAGCAGCACCGGCTTCAACTCCTCGACACCGGCGCGGTATTCCGTCTTGATCTCAGCCGGCAGCGCTTCTGCCAGCACCCGCATTTCCGGGCCGCCGAGAAAGACGGTCCGCGTGCCCGTGCCGACGATGAGGTCGGCAAGGGCTGCATGCAGCTTGGCCGAATGGTCGCCAAGTTCGAGCATGTCGCCGAGCACGGCGATGCGGCGGCCCTCGCCCGTCACAGGCGTCGCGTTGAGCAATGCCATGGCAGCAGCCATCGATGCCGGATTGGCGTTGTAGCTTTCGTCGATCAGCGTGATCAGTCCACCTGGGTAGCTCGAAGTCGAGCCACCTGGGTGGCTCGAAGTCGAGCCACCGGGATGGCGCAGCACATGGCGCTTGCCGCGCCCGCGTTCGGCAGAGAGATCGGCCAGTGCTGAAGCCACCTTGTCGAGATCGGCGCCGACCAGATGCGCAGCACCCAGTACCGCCAGCACGTTCTGCACCATATGGCGGCCGGGCGCGCCGATCCGCGCCGTCACTTCGTGGCCGCCGATCCTGGCGATGATGTCGGAGTGATCCGCATGCAGTTCGCATTTGGTGAGCTTGAAGGTAGAGCGCGCATTCTCGCCGAAGCCGTAGACGTGCTCGACACCGGTGGCATGGGCCATCTTGTCGAGCAGCTTGAAGCGCGCATCGTCGCGGTTGAGGATGGCGGCCCCCTCGGGCTCCAGCCCTTCGAAAATCTCGGCCTTGGCCTTGGCGATCTCGTCCAGATTGCGGAAAAAACCGAGATGCGCCGCCGCGATCATGGTGACGATGGCGACATGCGGCCTCACCATTTTTACCAGCGGCCGGATTTCGTCGGGATGGTTCATGCCGATCTCGAATACGGCATAGTCGCAATCATCAGGCATGCGCGCCAAGGTCAGCGGCACGCCCCAGTGATTGTTGAAGGACTGCGCCGAGGCATGCACCTTGCCGACGGCTTGCAGCACATGGCGCAGCGCTTCCTTGGTGGTGGTCTTGCCGGCCGAACCGGTCACAGCGATGATTTTCGCGCTCGAGCGGGCGCGCGACGCAACTCCAAGCTTTTCCAGTGCGACCAGCACGTCCTCGACGACGATAATCGGCGCTGTCAGCCGCCCGAG
>NZ_RZTF01000513.1:0-225 GCF_004023175.1 Mesorhizobium sp. M7A.F.Ca.MR.362.00.0.0 | reverse complement strand
CCACCAGCACGCCGGCGCCGGCCTTGATGGCGGCGGTGGCGAAGTCATGGCCGTCCATCGCCTCGCCCTTGATGGCGAAGAAGGCGTCGCCCGGCTGCAGGCTGCGGCTGTCGATCGAAATGCCGGAAATGCCTTCCGGCATCGGCCCCAACGGCCGCCCGTCCATGGCGGCAACCAGCGCCTCGCAGGTCCACAGCAAGCTCATGCGGCACGCTCCGTAAGTGC
>NZ_RZTF01000512.1:755-3891 GCF_004023175.1 Mesorhizobium sp. M7A.F.Ca.MR.362.00.0.0 | reverse complement strand
GTCTCGCCTGGACTTCTGATCATGGGCAAGTTGATGAGCTGGGCGCGCGGGCGCGATTTCAATTATTTCGACCTGTCGGTAGGCAACCAGAGTTATAAGGAGCATATGGGTGCCTTGGGTTCGGGTCTGCGCGAGCTTTGCCACGGGATCACGGTGCGAGGCAGCGCCGTGAGCGCAGCCATCGAGATCCGCAACCGGGCCGAGGTGTTCGTGCGCTCCAAACCTCGGCTGCTGAAGAGGCTCCAGGGACTGATGCGGGGTTTGCGGCGCCTGCGCGGGGGATCAGAATGACGGGAGAAGCATGTGGCAAGCTACGCGGCGGGAACGACTCCGATAAAGGATTTGCCCGGTGGGCCGGTTTCCCCGACTGTCGCCAACGTTGATGCAACCGCGCACTTCACGGCTCGGCTGCACACCAGCTTCGACACCGTAAGGCTGCTATGGCTGCTCCTTGAAGCTCACGGTGTCTGCACTGCCCACCAGCATTATGCCTGGGTCGAAGGGATCGCCGCACGGCTGATGCCCAAAGACGCGGATCTGGTCCTCGTCGAGGTGAGTGACGCAGTGACTGGCGCGCCGGCCATGCTGTTGCCGCTGATGCGGCGCCGGGCCTTCGGCCACCACGTGATCGAATGGCTGAGCTGTCGCGTGTGCGACTACTCAGTGCCGCTGCTGGCGGATGGGATAGAGTGGACCAGGCAGAGTGCCGACGCCATGTGGGCGGCGGTCCGTGCCGTGCTGCCACCGGCGGATCGCATCCATATCGCGGGAATTCCGCAGCAGGTCCACGGCGTGGCCAATCCGCTGGCACTGCTTTCGGTGGCGCGCGACTCCATCCAGGTCAGCTCCGGCCTCGTCCTGCATGGCGATCCGGAGACGCTCATCAAGCGGATCTGCAAGCCGTCCTTCGCCAAGGCCTTCCGCAAGCATTGTCGCGGCTTCGAACAGCTTGGTGGCCTCGCTCTGATCGAGGCCGACACGCCTGATCTGGCCGAGGAGCTCCTGGATGCTCTGTTGGAACTGCGGCTCAAGCGTTTCCGTGAGCTCGGGCGTTTCGACCTCCTGACGCAGGCGTCGGTCGTCGATTTTTACCGCGCCGCGGCGCTGCAAGGCCTGTCCAATGGATCGGTGCGGCTCTTCGGACTGCGCGTCGGTGAAGCCTGGCTCGCCTCCATCTATGTGCTGGCTAGAAAAGGCACACTTCACGCCCTCCTGCTCGGCATCGACCAGAATGCGGTCGCCAATGTCTCACCCGGCTTGACGACAATGGGTAAGCTGATGATGTGGGGATGCGAGCGGGGCTTCGACTATTTCGACCTGTCGGTCGGCGGCCAGGGCTACAAGCAACATATCGGCGCCTCGAGCTCGGTTCTGGCCGAGATCTGTGAACCGGTGACGGTGCGGGGCAGGGCTGCGAACGCAGCCATTTTGCTGCGCAGCCGGGTCGAAGGCATGACGCGGTCGCGTCCCCGGCTGCTCAAGGCCGTCCAGGGCCTGACGCGCCGCTTGCGGCGATTGAAGGACTGAGGACGAGCGTTTGCCGGTCCTGCGATGCAGAGTACCAAGGCCGGCAGGCAAGCTTGTTGACAGGGTCGGTTAACTCTATATCTGAAAGCGCGGCTTGACGTTCAGAAATGAGTGTCACGGGCGGATTTTTTTAAGTTGGCGTTTTCGGCAGATCATCTCGATGAATGCAAGTTTAGGAGATGGGATTCGTTCCATCCTCATTATCCAAACGAAGTACATTGGAGATGTCGTTCTGACATCTGCTTTGGTTCGCAATCTACGTCTTTCTTATCCACAAGCATCGGTGACCATGCTTTGTGCGCCGGGTCTCAAGGAGTTCATCGTCGCGCAAGGGATCGCCGATGTTGCCGTTGGCTTTGAATCCCGTGGCAGAGGAAGGACTCTGCGCAAGCGTTTGAGCGACTATCGTGGCGTCATCTCTGATCTGCGGCGTCGAAGATTTGATCTTAGCATCGACCTTACCGATTCAAAAACCTCGCGGATCATGCATCGTTTGATCGGCGCTCCACTTCGCGTCGGCTTCGATCCTTCCGAGCATCCGATGAAGTTCTGGGAAATCCAGCTTGCAAACGTTCTCGCCGCGACCTTCGGACATGGCGGACCGCATTATCTCTACAGGAACCTGTCTCCACTCTGCGCCCTTGGGCTGGATTGTGAGGATCCAACACCTCGGCTGCAGCCGACCAGTACTGCCCAGGAAGAGTGTGCCAGGCTTCTTGCGGAAAACGCTTTGGCGAAGAAGTCGTACGTGGCCGTGCATGCCGGCGCGAGGTTCGAAGGACGTTGTTGGCCGCCGCAACATTTTGCTGCGGTCATCGACGAAGTATACGCCAAAACCGGGCTGCGATCCCTCCTTGTTGGCGGGCCGGATGAAGGGCTTGCCGCGCAAAGGATCCTTGAAGTGGCAGCATCGCCGGTCGCAAGTGTCGTCGGAAAAGCCTCGCTTGAGGTCCTGACGGCATTGTTGGCCGAAGCGTCGATCTTTCTTGGCAATGAGAGCGGCCCGATGCACATCGCGGCCTCTGTCGGAACTCCAGCGGTGGGGCTGTACGGTCTGACGTCGCCAGAGCAATGGGGCCCGTTCGGTGTTCCCAACCGGACGCTCCAGCCGCCCATGCCTTGCCCATGCATCGCTCCAGGTGTGTGTAAAGAAAACAACGCCGGTGGGGTCTATTGCGTCCAGCGGCTCCAGGTTGCCGATGTTGCGGCGGCGACACTCGATCTCATCGGCACGGAAGTTCAAAAATCTGCTCATTCGGGCATGCCGGCCGCGTAGCAGGGCGGCAGCGACGGGCGATTGTCGCGCTTCACGTCTTGATTCAGGCCAAAGCCCAAACATCTTCAAAAGATTGGTAAATTTGACCGGGCCGCATCCTGCGCTGTCCGCGAAATTGACAGGACGGCGCGTCTCCGCCATCCTTGACCCCAGTCGTCAGGCTGCCGGCAGCGGCCGCGTTGTGTGTCTGGGGCGACCGAGGGCAGTGTCATGTTCAGTCCCGTCACAGGTCAGAATTCCAAGCGCGCCGCGGTGCGCAAGGCGCTCGATCGTCACAAGGTCTACATCACCGCGCAGCGTTTTTCGGCAGGCAGCTACCAGGCCCGGGCTCTG
>NZ_RZTF01000512.1:0-745 GCF_004023175.1 Mesorhizobium sp. M7A.F.Ca.MR.362.00.0.0 | reverse complement strand
GGCCTATTGGGTCGACGAATTCCGGCTGAGCCAGCTGCAGCAGGGACTGTCGCCGGCGGAGCTCGAGTTGACGCCGGCTGCTGACGATTGAGCGCGACTGGCTTGTTCCTGGCCTCCGTGCTTCGACCTTTGCCATGACCACCCCGCCAAAGCTCCAATCCTACCGCGCGAGGCGTGAATTTTCCAAAACGCCGGAACCGGCAGGCGGCCTCATCACGGATGAAGGCAACCGCTTCGTCGTGCACAAGCACCACGCCACCGCAGACCATTATGATCTGCGCCTACAGGTCGGCGATGTCTTGAAAAGCTGGGCGGTGCCGCGCGGCCCTTCGCTCAATCCGGCCGACAAAAGACTGGCGGTCGAGACCGAGGATCATCCGCTCGAATACATCGACTTCGAAGGTGTCATTCCCGAAGGCGAGTATGGCGGCGGGCCGATGATCGTCTGGGATACCGGCAGCTGGGCGCCGATGGACGATGTCGAAAAGAGTTTGCGCACCGGCGCCTTCAAGTTCCGGCTGGCCGGCGACAAGCTCAATGGCGGCTGGATGCTGACCCGGCTGAAGCCGAAACCCGGGGAAGACGAAAACAAGAAGAACTGGCTGCTGTTCAAGGAGCGCGACCTCGCCGCCGACACCGCGCTTGACATCCTCACGGCCCGGCCGGAAAGCGTCAAATCCGGATTGCGCATCGAGGAGCTGGCGGCGCCGGCGAAGCCAGCCGCCAAACCCGCGCCCAGACAGGG
>NZ_RZTF01000511.1:0-3903 GCF_004023175.1 Mesorhizobium sp. M7A.F.Ca.MR.362.00.0.0 | reverse complement strand
GGCAGGGCAGAGGGGGGCGCTCTCCCGCCAGCATTGCAAAATGACCTCGCGCGTCACGCCAGCGCCTCCTCGACAATCCGGCCAAGCTCCGGCGCAATGTAGGAGAGGTCCTCCTCGTCCTTGATCAGCACGCCGATGGCGCGGCGGAAGGCTTCCGGCCACGGGCTGCCGCCTTTCTCCAGGATGGTGGCGGCATTGGCCCATTCGACGGCCTCGGCGATGCCGGGCGGCTTGGCCAGTGGGCGGGCGCGAATGGTCTGCACGGCCGCCGCCACGGCGCGCGCCGTTGCTTCAGCCACATTGCCGGCGCGCAGCATGATGATGGCGGCCTCGCGCTCGGCGTCGGGATAGCCGATCCAATGATAGACGCATCGGCGGCGCAGCGCTTCGGCGAGCTCGCGGGTGCGGTTCGAGGTCAGGATGACGATCGGCTGTGCGGCGGCGCGGATGGTGCCACGCTCGGGAATGCTGATCTGGAAGTCGGAGAGGAATTCCAAAAGCAGCGCTTCGAATTCGTGGTCCGAGCGGTCGATCTCGTCGACCAGCAGCACGCGCTGCTCGGGCGCCTTCAGCACCTGCAGCAGCGGTCGTGCGATCAGGAAACGGTCGTCGTAGATGTCGATCTCATGCTCGCCGGCATGGCGGATGGCAAGCAGCTGGCGTTGATAATTCCATTCGTAGAGCGCGTGCGCGGCGTCGATGCCTTCATAACATTGCAGCCGCACCAGATCGCGGCCGAGCAGCTCGGCGATCGCTTTGGCCGCTTCCGTCTTGCCGACGCCCGGCGCGCCTTCGAGCAGCAGCGGCTTGCCCAGCCGGATTGCCAGGAAGATGGCGGTCGAAAGGCTTTCATCGGCCAGATAGCGCGAGGCGGCCAGATGCTGCGCCACCGCCTCCGGCGAGGTCGCTGATGTCTCGGCGCTTGTCCCGGTCATTTCGGCCCTCAGTTCGCCGCTTGCGCCTTCAGCGCGCGCAGGATGCGCTCCGGCGTGATCGGCAGCGTGTCGATGCGCACGCCGACGGCGTCGAAGACGGCATTGGCGACCGCCGGGATCTGTGGGTTGGCGCACATTTCGCCCGGCCCTTTGGCGCCGTATGGTCCGTCCGCCGATGGCCGCTCCAGCACGATGATCTCGGTCTCGGCGAGGTCGCCGGGACCCGGCATCAGATACTGGTTGAAGTCGGTGCCGCCATGATCGCGGTTGGGATAATAGGGCTCGGTCGTCTCGTAGAGCGCATGGCTGATGCCCATCCACGAACCGCCGACCAGCTGCTGTTCGACCATTTTCGGGTTCAGCGCGCGGCCGATCTCGAAGACGTTCTTCACCGTCAGTACGGTGACCTCGCCGGTTTCGTCGTCGACCTCGACCTCGGCCACGGTGCAGGCATGCGCGTAGCAGGTCGACGGCTTCATCGCGCCGGTTTCTTTCTCGGGATAAGAGCGCGGGATCAGGAACATGCCGCGGCCAGAGATCGAGCGGCCGCGCTTGAAATGCGCCGACAGCGCGACATCGAAGATCGAGATCGACTTTTTCGGCGCGCCCTTGACCAGTATGTTGCCCTGGCCGTCGGTCTCGAGGTCGGATGCATTCACCTCCAACTCCTCGGCCGCCACTTCCAGCATCACCTGGCGGGCTTCCCTTGCCGCCTGGATGACGGCGTTGCCGGCGCGGTGTGTGCCGCGCGAGGCGAAGGTGCCCATGCAGTGCGGGCCGGTGTCGGTGTCGGCGGTGTCGACGACGACACGGTCGGTCGGCACGCCGATCGTCTCGGCGCAGATCTGCGCCATGATCTGCTTCATGCCCTGGCCGAGATCGACCGATGACAGCGTCACCATGAAATTGCCTGTCGGCGTCGAATGCACCAGCGCCTGCGTCGGGTCGCCGCCGAGGTTCATGCCTGTGGGATAGTTGATGGCGGCAACGCCGCGTCCGCGCCTGATCGCCATCTCAAGCTCCCTTCACGTAGGATGACATCGCCATGTACTTTTCCGCCACCGGCCAGTTGGCGGCGCGCGAGGCTTCCTGCATACATTCGATCAGCGCCGCGCCCTCGGTCGGCTGGCGGTGCGCCTTCATGTCGCCGTCGCGATAGGCATTGATGAAGCGGAATTCGAGCGGATCCATGCCGATCAGCCGCGCCAGCTTGTCCATCTGCACCTCCAGCGCGAAATCGCCGATGGTGACGCCGAAGCCGCGCATGGCGGAGGAGGGCGTGCGGTTGGTGTAGACGCAGTAGGTGTCGATCCAGACGTTCGGGATAGTGTAGGGGCCGGGATAGTGCCCCGCGCCCTTCTGCGCGCCATAGGGCGAGTGGCGCGAATAGGCGCCGGCATCGGTGTAGCCAGTGACCTTGCGCGCGACGATGCGGCCGTCCTTCATGACGCCGTCCTTGATGACGACCTTTTCGGCCGCGCGTGGCGACGATATCTGCATCTCCTCCTCGCGGCTGTAGATAAAACAGACTGGTCGTCCGGTTAATTTTGCGCCGAGGATGGCGATCGGCTCGACGATGACGTCGACTTTGCCGCCAAAACCGCCGCCGACGGTGCCGCCGACGAAATGCAATTTGCTGCCGGGCATCTGCAGGATGATCGAGGTGTTGTCGAGCGTGAAGAACATCGCCTGCGTGTTGGTGTAACAGGTGAAGCGGTCATTGCCCTCGGGTGCCACCACGCAGCCGGTGGTCTCGGTCGGCGCATGTTCGATCGGCGAGGACTGGTAGCTCTCCTCCAATATGTGGTCGGCGCCGGCGAAGCCCGCCTCGACATCGCCGAAGCGCACCTTGCGGCACTCGCCGCTGTCGTAGAGGTAATAATTCTGGCCGTGATATTCGTTGACCAGCGGTGCGCCGGGTTTCAGCGCCTCTTCCACATCGAAGACGGCCGGCAGCACCTCATAGTCGACCTTGACCTTGGCTGCGGCCTCTTGCGCGGCACGCTCGGTTTCGGCCAGCACCGCCACTACGGCCTCGCCCTTCCAGCGCACCTTGCCGTCGGCAAGCACCGTCTCGTCCTCCGGCCCGACCTGGATCAGGATCAGGATGGTGTAGACATTGTGCGGCACATCCTTGGCGGTCAGAATTTTCACCACACCCGGATGCTTTTCCGCCTCCGACGTGTCGATCGAGCGGATGCGGGCATGGTGATGCGGGCTGCGTACCATCTTCAGGTGCAGCATGCCGGGGAAATTGCGGTCGGCGAAAAAGGCGGTCTTGCCGGTGACATGGCCGGGTGAATCGGAGCGCGGCCGAGGTTGGCCGATCTCGTGCAGATCATCTTTGCGGACATCGGCGAAGTAATTCTTGCGCAGTTCCATTCTTTTGGACCCCTCAGGCCGCGTTCTGCGAATTGGCGCGGGCGGCGGTCAGCACCGCCTGGATGATCGGTTCGTAGCCGGTGCAACGGCAGATGTTGCCCGATAGCGCCTCGACCACCTCGTCGCGGCTGGGGTTGGGCGTGTGGTCGAGCAGCACCTTGGCCGCCATGATCATGCCCGGCGTGCAGAAGCCGCATTGCGTGGCGAAGGTGTCGAGGAAGGCGCGCTGCAGCGGGTGCAGCACGCCGCTTTCCGAAAGCCCTGAAGTCGTGCTGATGACGGCGCCATCGCAGGTCTCGGCCAGCGTCAGGCAGGAGAGCCTGAGTTCGCCGTCTATGATGACCGAACAGGCGCCGCAGGTGCCTTGATGGCAGCCGCCTTTCGGCGAGGTGTCGCCGATCTTGTCGCGCAGCGCCTGGAGCAGCGTCGTGCCGCTGTCGATGAATTCGGCCTTTTCCGAGCCGTTGAGCGTGAATTGAACCGGAACCTTTGCCATGTTTTCCTCCCAGCGCGCCTGCCCAACCAGCGGACAGACGCGCGCCCCCGAACGAATATTAAGCGAGCAGCAACCGGCCGAGATGAACCG
>NZ_RZTF01000050.1:3500-25746 GCF_004023175.1 Mesorhizobium sp. M7A.F.Ca.MR.362.00.0.0 | reverse complement strand
GGCGGGTGAAGTCCACACGCCGGGCCGACCGCGCGACCTTGTCGGGCTGAAGGCGCTGGCGATCGCTGCCCAACGCACCTTCTCCAACTTCCGTCCGAACGGCATGAAGATCCTGGCCGGGGCACCGATCCTGGAACCCGGCCTTACCGAAGAAGACTTCCGCAGTCTCGCCGAGGCCGGCGTGACGCTTGTCGGCGAGGTCGGACTTGGCGGCGTCAAGGATGGGCCGACCGGCCGGATGATGATCGCCTGGGCGCGCAAATACGGCATGACCTCGATGACCCACACGGGCGGTCCATCCCTGCCCGGCTCCGGCCGCATCGGCGCCGATGTCGTGCTGGAGGTCGACGCCGATATCGTCGCCCACGTCAATGGCGGGCCGACGGCCCTGCCCGACGCGGAAATCCGGCAGATCTGCGAGAAGGGCTCGAGGGCGCTTGAAATCGTCCATAACGGCAATTTGCGCACCGGACTGTTCGTGCTCGACCTGGCAAGGCAGCGCGGCGAACTTGCCCGCGTCATCCTCGGCACCGACAGCCCGGCCGGATCCGGCGTGCAGCCGCTCGGCATCCTGCGGATCCTGACCATGCTGGCTTCGCTGGGGGGTATCGCGCCGGAAGTGGCGTTCTGTCTTGCCAGCGGCAACACGGCGCGCGTGCGCGGACTGGACGATCGCGGCATCATCGAGGTCGGTCGCGCCGCCGACCTGATCTTCATGGATCAGGCGATCGGCGGCGCCGGCGACGGGTTGCTCGACAGCGTGGCGCTCGGCAATCTTCCAGGCATTGGAATGGTCGTCATCGACGGCGTGGTGCGGACCGGCCGGAGCCGCAACACCCCGCCGGCGATGCGGGTGCCGGAAGTCCTGGCGGCCTGACCGTCAGCCGACGCCGTCAATCCCGACAATCTTGTCCTTGGTCAGCCCGCCGACGCGCGGGTGCGGCCTGCCGGAATCGGTGACGGCGATAGCAACGACGATCTCGTCGGCACGCGGTGCGTCGGGAACGCGAACCTCCATGCCGTCGAAATGGCTGCGCACCCGCGCAGCATCCTTGTGACCGAGCGGTATATCGAGCGGCACGCCGAGGCCGCCGCGCTTCTTCGATGAAGGAATGAGCGCGGCGCCCTTGCCGAGCACATCGCGGAACGGGGCGCCGAGCTTTGGATGAAGGATGGCGGCGGCATGTTCGAGTTCGCCATCGGCGCCGACGGCGGCGGCCTTGCCGAAGCTCTCGACCCGATCGCCGGCAATGCCCAGAGCAGCGACGGCGCGCTTGGGCAGGATATCTCCCAATGCTTCGCCGATGGCACTGAGTACCGACAGATCCTCGACGTAAGTGCCCGCATAGGGGTTGCGGATCACCGCAATGGCCGCGGCACGCCGCGTCGGCGGATCGACGGGTCGCCCGCCTTCGATCCGGGTTTCCTCGACGATGGTGATGATGCGGCGGATTTCCGGGTTCATCGCAGTCCGTCCTCGCCCTTGATATCGGCGGCGGCAAGGCCGCCGACCCGTGCATGGACGCGTGCGCCGGTGGTCATCGCCAGGATGACCGCCATTTCGTCGCCGCGCGGCGCATCGGCAATGCCGATCTCGATCGCATCGAAATGGCTGCGCACATAGGAGGCGTTTATGTGCGTGATCGGGATGTCGATGCGCGTTCCGGGGCCGCCGACCTTCTTGGTCGAAGGCACGATCGCCTTGGCATTGCCGAGCAGTTCGCGCATCGCGTAGCCGCCCGGATTGTGCCAGAGCGCGCCATGTTCAAGCTCGCCGGCGGCGCCGACTATGGCACCCTTGCCATAGCCTTCGATGGCCTGGCCGCCTTCACCAATGGCGTCGATCAGGCGCCGAGCCATATCGAGACCGAGCGGCTTCAGGTCTTCCATGAAGCCGGTGATCTCTTCGACATAGCGTCCGGCAAAAGGGTTGGCGATGACCGCGACGACCGCGCCCCGCTTGAGCGGGCGTGCCGCGTGGGGTCCGCCCTCATGGAATATCTCTTCGACCTGAACCAGAAATTTCCTGACCACCACAGCCGGCATTGTTCGCTTCCTTCATCCCGTCGTTCAAAAACTCGTTAGAGTATCAACAATTATGCCCATCGACATTTGTCAAGCTCAGACGTCGAGCAAGCGGGCGAAGGGCCAAGAAAACTGCATCGGATGACGATTGACAGCCTGTTAAGCCGCTCCTAAACTCATATGACCATCAACGAACTCGCCGTTGTCCCGGCGATATGTGGGGGATGGTCAAAGCGTGGCTTCAAAAGCTGAAAAAAGCTGAAGGGGAATGACATGAAAAGGGCGCTCAAGAGTTTATTTCTGGCCGGCACGATGCTTGCCATTTCGTTCGGACCGGCCGCCGCACAGGCCAAGGTTTCCGTGGCCGCCATCTCGGGATATTTCGCACAGGGTTTTGGCGTTTCGATCGTCAACGGCCTCAACAAGGCCAAGACCGATTTCGGCATCGACCTCAAGCTGGTCGACACCGGCAATCGCGCGCTCGACTACCAGCAGCAGTTCGAGAACCTTGCCAAGGGCAAGCAGTACGACCTCATCTTCGTGATGGGCTGGGAGCTGGTGGACTCGCTGCAAAAGGTCAGCGCCGAATATCCTGAACAGCGCTTCGTGTTCATCGATGGCGTCCTCGACAACCCCAAGATGATCTACGCCAATTTCGCCGAGGAGCAGGGATCCTTCGTGGCCGGTGCACTTGCCGGCATGATCGAAGCCAAGGGCACGGCCTTCGACAAGATCGGCGACGGCAAGGCGATCGGCTTTGTCGGCGGCCGCGATATTCCGGTGATCCGCAACTTCCTCGGCGGCTACGAGCAAGGCGCCAAATATGCCGCGCCCGACGTCAAGGTAAACTCCGTCTTCGCCGGAACCTTCGACGACCCGGCCAAGGGAAGCGAACTTGCCCAGGCGCTTTACGGCCAGGGCTCCGACATTGTCTACAACGTCGCCGGCCCGACGGGTGAAGGCGTGATGCAGGCAAGTGCCGCGGTCGACAAATATTCGATCGGTGTCGACATCGACATGTGCGGCTCGGCTCCCGGAAATGTCCTCGCCAGCATGCTGAAGCGCGGCGACATCGCCGTCTACACGCTGATCAAGGACGAGGTCGAGGGCCGCAAGATCACCGCCGGCACCCGCACTTTCGACCTCGCCTCGGGCGGTGTCGAGGTCAAGGTCTGCGATGATATTGCCCCAAAGATCCCTGCTGACGTGACCGCCAAGCTGGACGAGATCAAAAAGGGCATCATCGACGGCAAGATCGTGATCGCCAAGGCAAAGTAAGCCAACAACAGCGCCTCCCTCCCAAGAAAGCGCTACACTGATCCGCCGCGGCTTGCCGCGGCGGATCAGTGTCCAATCTGCGAGAGCCACGTTGTCGAACACGCCGGGGTCGCCGACCCTCCACAGCAATGCCGCGATGGCCGTCGAGTTGACTGGCATCACCAAGCGTTTTGGCGCATTCGTCGCCAATGACGGCATCGACCTTGCGGTCCGCCGCGGCGAGATCCACGCCATCATCGGCGAGAACGGTGCCGGCAAGACGACGCTGATGAACATCCTGTTCGGCCTCTTGCAACCGGACGAAGGCTCGATCCGGCTGAACGGTGAAGAGATCGTGATCGCCGACCCGTCCGTGGCGATAAAGGCCGGCCTCGGCATGGTTCACCAGCATTTCAAGCTGGTTCCCTCGCTCTCGGTCGCCGACAACGTCTTTCTCGGTATGGAAATCCGTCGCCATGGGCTGATCGACCACGCCGCACAAATTGCGCGCACGCGCGACCTGTCGAAGCGCTTCGGCCTGCAGGTCGATCCGACCGAGCGCGTCGGGCTGCTCTCGGTCGGCATAGAGCAACGCATCGAAATCCTTAAGGTCCTGGTGCGAGGCGCGCGCACCATCATCCTCGATGAACCGACCGCCGTGCTGACGCCGCAGGAAAGCCGTGAACTGTTCCAGACACTGCGCAGCTTCGTGGCCGAAGGCATGACGGTGATCTTCATTTCGCATCACCTGGAAGAGGTGATGGAAGTGTCCGACACGGTGACGGTGCTGCGCAACGGCAGGAAGGTGGCGACCCGGCCGACGGCCGAGCTCAGCAAGGACGAGTTGGTGCACATGATGGTCGGCCGCGAGGTGAGCTTCGACCGCCGGCCGCGCGCTTCGCTGCACGGCGACGTGGTGCTCGAAGTCAAGGATCTGTGGGCGCGCGACGATCGCCTGCTGCCGGCTCTTCGCGATGCCAGTTTCACCGTCCGCTCCGGCGAGGTGGTGGGGATCGCGGGTGTGGCCGGCAATGGACAGACGGAGCTGGCGGAAGTGCTTTCGGGCTTGCGACCGGCAAGCCATGGCGGGGCGTGGCTGAAGGGCCGGAATCTCACCGCACTCTCCCCCGCCGCGATCCGCCAGGCAGGCCTCGCCCATGTTCCAGGAGACCGCATGGTACGCGGGGTCGATCGCAACGCTTCGATAGCAGCCAACACCCTGATGGGCCGCCAGCATCGCGCCCCGTGGAGCCGCGCCGGCATGCTCAACTGGAATGCCATAAATCAAAACGCCGAAACGCTGATCAAGAGCTTCGATATTCGCGCGCGCGGAGCCGGTGATGCGGTCAAGCGGCTTTCGGGGGGAAACATCCAGAAGGTCGTTCTGGCGCGCGAATTCACCAACGGCGCCGATTTCCTGCTGATCGACCAGCCGACGCGCGGCGTCGACATCGGCGCCCAGGAGGCCATTCATGACGAGATCATGCGCCAGCGCGCCGCCGGCCGCGCAATCCTGCTGATTTCCGTGCAGCTCGACGAACTGGCCGCCCTTGCCGACCGCATCCTGGTGATGTTCAACGGGCGGATCATGGGCGAGGTCGCCGGCGACGAGGCCGACGAGGAGCGCATCGGCATGATGATGGCAGGCGTGGCCGTGCCGGAATTCGCCGCGGAGACCGCATCATGACAGACCATTTGCGTGCCGTTTCCGGCCAGGTGATCGCCATCGGCGTGGCGCTGCTGATGGGCGCGATCATCATCCTCATGGTCGGCGAAAGCCCGGTGCGCGTGTTCATGACGCTGTTGCGCGGCGCCTTCGGCGATCAGGAGAAGATCGCCGGGACCTTGCTGCAGACGACGCCGATCCTGATCTGCGGTGTCGCCGCCTGCATCGGCTTGCGCGGCGGCATGTTCAACGTCGGCATAGAGGGCCAACTGTTCCTCGGCGGTTTCGCCGCCGCGTGGGTCGGCTTTGCCATGCCCCTGCCCGCAGGCATCCACACGCTGGCGGCACTGGCGCTCGCGGTGGTGGCAGGCGCGGCCTGGGTCGCCATCCCCGCCTACTTCCGCGCCCGCTACAACACCAACGAAGTCGTCTCGACGATCCTGTCGAACTACGTGGCGGTGCTGCTCACGTCCTATTTCACCATCTTCCTGTTCAAGCGGCCGGGTGGCTGGTCGGAGACGCCGCCGATCCTGGCGACATCCTATCTGCCGGAGATCTTCACCTTTTCGCGGTTGAACTGGGGCCTGGTCATTGGCCTGGTGCTGGCGGTCGGCGCAGCCCTTGTCTTCCGCTACACCAAATGGGGTTACGGCGTCACGATGGTCGGTTCGGCGCCGAAATTCGCCGAATATGGCGGCGTCAACGTGAAACGGCAGGGTTTCCTGGTCCTGCTGCTTTCGGGGGCCGTCGGCGGGCTGGCCGGCGGCGTCGAGACGCTCGGCGTCCATCACCGCTTCATGGAAGGATTTGCCCCCGGTTTCGGCTTCGACGGGTTGATCGCCGCCCTGCTTGCCAATGGCTCGCCTGTCGCCACCATCTTCACCGCACTGTTCTTCGGCGCCCTGCGCAACGGATCGCTGCTGCTTGAGGTCGATACCAGCGCGTCGCGCGAGATCATCACCGTGATCCAGGCGCTGATCATCCTCAGCGTGTCGGCCCAGGTGCTGGTGAGAAAGCGCGGCGACAGCCAGGCAGGGGAGCGGCGATGGAAATTCTAGACAAGCTCATCAACGTCGCGCTGATCGCGGCGACGCTTCGCACCACCGCGCCCATCCTTCTGGTCGCGCTTGGCGGCTCGTTCACCACCAAGGCCGGCATCTTCAACATCGGCCTCGAGGGGCAGATGCTGGTCGGCGCCTTCTTCGCCGTCCTTGGTTCGATCTGGACCGGTTCGGCGCTGGCGGGCGTCGCCTGCGGCGTCGCGGCGGCGCTCGTCTTCGCCCTGATCTTTGCCGTCCTGGTGGTGAGCTTCAAGGCCAATGAAGTGGTCGTCGGGCTGGCGCTCAACATCCTGGCCGGCGGCATGACGATCTCGCTGATGAAAGCGATCTTCGGCACGCGTGGCTCGATCGTCGGTCACGGCATCGTCGGCCTGCCGAAAGTCCAGCTGCCCGGTGCACGCGACCTTCTCGGCTCGTGGGCGCCGCTGATCTCCGGCTTCACGCCGCTCGTCTATGTCGCCTTCATCGCCGTGCCGCTGCTGGTCGTCTGCTATACCAGGACGCGGCTCGGCCTCTATATCCGCGTCGTCGGCGAAAAGCCGGAAGCCGCCGAGGCGCTTGGCATATCGATCACCCGCGTCCGCTACATCGCATCGCTGCTTTGCGGATTGCTGGCGGGCCTCGCCGGCGCTCACCTGTCACTCGGCTACATCACCATGTTCACCGAAAACATGTCTTCGGGCCGTGGTTTCATGGCGGTGGCAATCCTGATCTTCTCCAACGGCGATCCGCTGAAGGTGCTGGCCGGCTGCCTGCTGTTCGGCTTCGCCGATGCCTTTTCGCTGCGCCTGCAGACGTTCGGCTATCCCTCCTACCTGGTTCTCACGGTTCCTTATGTCGTCGCGCTGATCGCATTGTTCGCGCTGTCCTACCGGGCGCGTCCGAAGATTATCGCCGAGACGCTGGAATCGATGCGTAAGCTGCTGTCGGTAGACAAGAACACTGAAGCCGGCGGCAAAAATCCCCAGTGAAGGAAGCCTCTATGGAACGCATAATCCTCGACGTGGATTCGGCCGGCGACGATATTCTCGCCGTGCTGTTTGCAGCGGTCAATCCGAAGCTGCGGCTCGAGGGCGTGACCACTGTGACCGGTGCCGCCGGCCCGATCGAGCAGGTCACCAACGTCGTCCTCAACACGCTGACGCTCGCCGGGCGCGACGATATCCCGGTTCACGCCGGCGCGTGGCGGCCGATCGTCGGCAACGCCAAGGCCGACATGGAGGCGCCGGTGCATTTCGAAAAACGGCTCGTTGCCCGTTTCGGCGATCGCCTGAAGAAGTTCAACCCGCCGGCGCCGACGCCGGTGCGGCAGGCCACGTCGGGACATGCGGTCGATTTCATCATCGGCACGGTCATGGCCAATCCGGGCGAGATCACGCTGGTGACGACCGGCCCGCTGACCAACGCGGCGATGGCGCTGTTGCAGGAGCCGGGATTGACCGGTGCACTCAAGCGGCTGATCGTGCTCGGCGGCAATTTCCAGACGCCGGGCAACATCACACCCTTGTCGGAGTACAACATCTGGGCCGATCCGGAGGCTTCGCGCATCGTGCTCAACGCCGATGTCGAGAAGATCCTCGTGCCGCTCGACATCTGCGAGGACAACCGCGTCGCCGATTCGATGCTGACACGCGACGACATCGCCGACATGCAGGCCGTCGCGAGGGACAATCCCGTCCTTGAGATGATCGCCGACAGCTTCCCGATCTACATCGATATCTGGCGCGAATTCTTCGACCTCGTCGGGTTCCCGATGGATGACGTGATCACCGTGGCGCTGGCTTTCGATCCCGGCCTGGCGACGATGACCGAGCCGCTGTTCGCCGACGTCGTGCTCGACGGCAGGCTGGCGCGCGGCCAGACCGTCGCCTATCGCGGCCGGCAATTGCTGCCCGGCGGCGGACCCAAGACCACCCGCATCTGCACCGGCCTGGACGGTCGGCGTTTCCTCGACGGCTTCAAGAAAACCATAGCGCGCTACGAGCGGGCGGCGTGAAAGACGACATGATGACCAAGCGAACCCCTATCCTGTTCGACTGCGACCCCGGCCACGACGACGCCATCGCGCTGGTCATGGCGCACCGCTCGCCGGCCATCGAACTACTCGGCGTCACCACGACCTGCGGCAATGCGGAAGTCGAGAAGACGACGGCCAATGCCTTGCGCATCCTGGAATATATCGGCGCCGGCGACGTGCCTGTCGCGCAGGGCTGCCACCGCCCGCTGGCGCGCCCGCTGGTGCTCGGCACCGCCGACGGCCCGAGCGGGCTCGAGGGCTCGCCCTACCTGCCGCAGGCGACGATCAAGCCGGTTGACCAGCACGCCGTCGATTTCCTGGCCGACAGACTGCGCGCCGCGCCCGAACCGATCCTGGTCGTTGCCACCGGCCCGCTCAGCAACATCGGCCTGATGATCCTCAAGCATCGCGACGTGCTGCCCAAGATCAAGGAGCTGATCTGGATGGGCGGCGTGTTCTACCGCAAGAGCGAGATCATCACGCCGACCGAGTTCAATGCGTTCTGCGACCCCGAAGCGCTGAAGATCGTTCTGGACAGCGGCGTGCCGATCCTGATGGTCGGCCTCGACGTCACCATGCAGGTGCTGGTCGAGGCGCCGCAATATGCCGAACTCGCCACCATCGACACGCCGCTCGGACGGCTCGTCAACGACTGGCTGCTGTTCTACGAGAAGCTGCACCGCAACTCGATGGGCGTCGGCGGCGCCATGCACGATCCCTTGGCGCTGGCGCTGGCCATCGACCCGACATTGGTGCGCACGCGCCCTGCCCATATCGGTGTCGATCTGTCCGGCACCTACGCCTTCGGCGCGACCATCGCCGATTACTGGGGCGAGCGCGGTGAAAAGGACAATGCCCGCATCGCCCATGAGGTCGACGCGGACCGCTTCTTCAAGCTGATGTTCGACCTGCTGCGGGATTGAACGGAGCGCAGCGGCGCAGGCAGCGTCAGACGATAGGAATTTTTTCTTGACTCGCTGCACTCAGCTATGGTACATTTTTGCCTATGGTGCAGATTTGCGCCGTGACCCGCCGCACAGGCGGGTTTTTCGTTTGATGCTCCGTCAAATCTCCCACGAGGCAAATTCAGCTGCGTGAGATGTCAGGGTCAGTTGAGCTGGTTGAGGATTCCAGAGCTGCTCGCGACCGTCAAACTCCTGTAGATCAGGAACGCCAGCGTACAGATCGCGGCCAGCGAGATCGGCACGCCGAACGGCACCACGCCCTTGCGGTCCAGATGCTGGACGACAAGCCGAAAAGCGCCCGCCGGCAGCATGAACGGGTTTTTCACTATGACCGCGGTTGCCAAAGCGAAAACCAGAAGCAGCACTGAAAACACCGCGAGAGCGCTGCCGCTGATCAGGAATGGCACGACTGCCAGCAGCTTGACATCGCCGGCGCCGATCTTGCGCAAGACCCAGAAGGGCAAGAGCGCGACGAACAGCAGAAGTCCGGCGAGAGCGCTCAGCCCCATGTCCCACCACGAGCCGGACTGGAGCGACAGCAGCAGCAAGCCCCCAGCCCCCAGGCAGAGCAGCAGCAGCACGTCGCGATTGGAAATCTTCTGCGTCTTGAAGTCGAGCCAGCCAATCCTTGCCAGCAGAGGGATAGCGAGCACCTTCAGCAGCAGAGCTTCGACGAGCAGCATGCTAGCGCTCGACGTTCTGCACGCTTGACGACAAAAGCTTCAGATTGTTGGCGACGGTCGGGTCGTTGGGCGCCAGTTCGTAAGCCTTGAGGAAGTTGGAGCGGGCGTCCTGCAGCTTGCCGCGCAGCAGGTAGGAATAGCCGACATTGTTGTAATATTCGGGCGTCGCGCCGACCAGCCTGAAGGCCTTGGCATAGGCTTTGTCGGAGAGGTCGAAGCGGTGGATCCGGTCGGTGCAGGCGGCCAGCCCCATCCAGGCGTTGCCATCATTGGGCGCCAGTTGCGTCGCCTTGAAGAACAGCGCGCCGGCATTGCCGTAGTTTTCGGCACGGAACTGGTTCTTGGCCTCTGCGACGGCCTGGTCCGAGGCATAATATTCGACGTCGCTGACCGTTTTCAGCCCGTCGAAAGCATCGCCAAAAGACGTCACGTCGCCCTTCGACGGCTCGTTCGTGCGGACGATGCCGTCGGTTGTATCCGCCGTCTGGCAGCCGGCAAGAATTATCAACAGACAGGCTGCCGCCGCGATAGCCCTCTTCATATAGATTCCCCCAAGGGTCCCGGACCTCATATTAGAATCAGATCATACACGCAACTAGAAGAAAATGCCCCTCATGCGGATGATCACCGGCAACATGATCACCATCATCACGACTGGGAATATGCAAAGCCCCAACGGAATCATCATTTTTACGGGCAGCGAATTGGCGCGCTCCTCGGCACTCAGAATCCTCTGACTGCGCATCTCTTCGCTGTAAACGCGCAAAGCTTCCGTAAGACTGGTGCCGAGTTCTTCCGATTGCCGGAACAGAACGGCCAAAGCCCGCGCCTCTTCGAGGCCGATGCGGTCAGCAAGTTCGCGCAACGCTTCCCGCAACGGCTTGCCAGCCCGCAACTGCAAATTCATGATCGAAAGCTGGATGCCAAGCCATTTATGGGTGCCGGCCAGTTCAGCGCTGACGCGCTCAACCGCCGCCTCCAGGCTCATGCCGGCATCGGCGCAGGTGATCATCATGTCCATGAAATCGGGAAAGCCGCGCCGATAGATTTCCTTCTGCGCATTCTCGAAGCGATCGAGCATAATGCTCGGAATCACGATGCAGGCCAGCCCGAACAGGCCAGCCCCGGCAAAGCCTATGAAACCGGGCAAGGATGGCGGGAGCACTCGACTCAGGACCGCATAGACAGCTAAAAACCCGACACAGACCGCACCAAGCCGTGACAGGGTATAGATGAGCGGAGCGCTGGGCTGATAAAAGCCGGCGCGGAAAAGTTTCGCCTCAAGGGCATTTGGCTCGTCCCGCTCCTTCTCGATCGATCGAAAATACGCATCAACCGGCCGCTGCGCTGCGATCTTGGCGAGCTGTTCCTGTCCAACGAGCGAACGGCGATCGGCAATACCTTCGGCAATCAGACTTTGTGCGACCAGCTTCCGTGTCTGTAGCGCCGGCAAAAAGACAAGCGCGCCAAACAAGAAAAGCGCCGCCGCCGCCAAGAAGACAGCGACGGAAACCAAGAAGCTCAGATCCTGAATGGTCGAAAACAAGGTTATGCCTCGCTCCTGTCAGAAATCGAAATTGACCATTCGATACATGATGAAATCCCCCAGCAGCGCCCATAGGCCGAAAATCAGGAACACCGGCATGATCAGCGGGTCGTGCCAAACCTTGCCGTAGTAGGTCGGCGAGAGCAACTGAAGGATCAGGAACATCACAAGCGGGAACAGTGAGATGACCCATGCAGACACGCGACCCTCGGCCGAAAGCGCTCTGATCTTCCTCCTGAGTTTCTGCCTTTCGCGCAGCACCGACGAAAGATTGGACAAAATTCCGGTCAGATTGCCGCCTGTCTTGGACTGGATGGAGAGAGAAACCGACAGGAGATGAAGGCCGTCGAAGCCGACGCGCTGCGAAAGCTTTCGCACAGCCTGCTCGATGCTGAGGCCAAAGGTGATTTCATCGGAGACGATGCCGAATTCGGTGCCGAGCGGATCAGGCATCTCCCGGGCGACGAGACCAACCGCGACCGAAGCAGGATGTCCGGCGCGCAGCGAACGAACGATCATGTCGAGCGCATCCGGGAGCTGTTTGGCAAATTTCTGGATTCTTTTTTTGCGAGCGCGGCGAAGAATCAGAAGTGGCAACACAAATCCGACCACCACAAAAACCATGGACGACACCAATGTAGAGAAACCCAGCACGATCGACAGCAGCAACGCCAGCACCAGCCCTGCTAAAAGGAATGTCACGGCGAAAGACAGCGGATTTCCGGTGATACCGGATTGAGTGTAGAGCCTGTTCAGTCCGATCAGACCGAAAAGAAAGTCTCCCGATTTCGATAGCCCGCGTTCGCGCAGCAAGACTTGCAGGGTCTGTTCGGCCGAAACTTCATCAGTCAGCCGCCTCAGCCGATGGTTGATCGCGCCAATCCGTGAACGGCGTTTGGCAAAGGAAAGGTACATGGCCTCGCCGGCGAGAATGACCGATGCCGCGGCAAGTACGTAAATAAAATAGAGCAAAGCCTGACCGGTCGGCATCAGAGGGCAACCTGCGGATTGAAGGCGTCCTTGGCAAAATGATGGCCAAGCGTCGCGGCCTCCGGAGCGAAGCGCGGACGGACACCGGTTGCTCGAAAATCTCCGATGACCTTGCCTTCGGCTGTGACCTCACGGCGGACGAAATGATAGATTTCCTGAAGCTGGACGACATTGCCTTCCATGCCGGTCAGTTCCGATATGGAGGTGACACGCCTGCCGCCGTCCGAAAGACGCTGCGTCTGGACGATGATGTCGATGGCGGAGGCAATCTGCGCCCGGATTGAATCATGCGTCATCGGCATGCCGGCCATGCCGACCATCTGTTCGAGCCGCGAGATCGCGTCGCGCGGCGTATTGGCATGGATGGTCGTCATCGAGCCTTCATGGCCGGTGTTCATCGCTTGCAGCATGTCGAATGCTTCCTCGCCACGCACCTCGCCGACGATGATGCGGTCCGGCCGCATACGAAGCGCGTTCTTCAGCAATTCGCGCTGGCGGACCTCGCCCTTTCCCTCGACATTGGGCGGGCGCGTCTCCAGCCGCCCGACATGCGGCTGCTGCAACTGAAGCTCCGCCGCATCTTCGATGGTGATCAGCCGCTCCTTGGCAGGAATGTAGCTCGACAGCGCATTGAGCAGAGTGGTCTTGCCGCTGCCGGTGCCACCCGAAACCAGGATCGATTTGCGCGCCTGCACGGCGATGCGCAGCAATTCGATCATGGGGGGACGGATCGAATTGAATGCCATCAAACGCTCGAGCGAATAGGGATTTTTCGAGAATTTACGGATCGACACCAGCGGGCCGTCGACCGAGATCGGCCGCACCGCGATGTTGACGCGGGAACCATCTTCGAGGCGAGCATCGACCATGGGCGACGATTCATCGACGCGGCGGCCAATCGCCGACACGATTCTATTGATGACGCGCAACAGATGCGCCTCGTCCCGAAACCGGATTGGCGTCTCTTCAACGATGCCTCGTCGCTCGATGAACACGCGCTTGTGCGTGTTGATTAATATGTCGGTGATCGAATCGTCCTTGAGCAGTGGCTCGATCGGGCCGAGACCCAACATCTCGTCCGCCGTGTCGCTGGTCAGTTGATCGAGCTCACGAGCATTCAGCGGCACGCCGCGGCCGCGCACGAATTCGCGCACGATCGGACGGATTTCATTCAGGATGTCGTCCTTGGAGGCTGTTTCGAGGACCGCGAGGTTGAAGCGGTCGATCAAATGGCGGTGGAGATCGACCTTGAGGGTCAGAAAATCGTCGCCATGCGTTTCAATATCAGCGGCCGGTAAAAGGGCCGGAGCTACAGGCAGCGCCGCCAGCGGCTCGACCTTCGTCGCGGCCTGCTGCTCCCCAGGCCCCTTGATGAACCGCCCCAGCATAATCGCTTATACCCCCTTAGTCCCTTATTAGCGGAAACTAACTGTTAACCACGGGAGGCACAAGCGCCCAGGTGACCTTCGTCACCGCAATACTTTCTACATAGTTAAGATCAGAAGCCCTGTAATAATGCGCTTATTTGATAGGGCTGCCGGTTCGTGGTCAGAGCGTCGGTGCCGCTTTCCAAGCTTGTCCGATTTTTGAGGACAAACATCCCGGGAGACCCTGCTAAGCCATTAGATATAAAGGAATATGCATTATTTCTAATGCTTCCTCAATCCTGCCACATCCAAGGCCAAATTGTGAACGAATGGTTAAGGCGCTTGAAAAATGAAGAGAATCAATCCGTTGAGAAAATTCGTAACTGTGATCTTCTTGCCGAATCATGTACATGAAAGTTAAGGAACCCTTAATCTCGTTTGACTCTGCGTTTTCTCGGGACCTAGGATCGAGATGACGGGGGATGCTTGGGTATGGATTTCATCCTTTGCTCTGTCTCGTCGGGTTCAAACCTCCAAAGGGAGAAATTGACATGAAGAAGCTCATGACGATGACCCGGCAGTTCCGCGACGATGAAAACGGCGCTGCCATGGTCGAATATTCCATCCTTATCGGCATTATCGCCGTTGCATCTATCATGGTTGTCATCGCTATCGGCGCCTGGGTGAACGGTCGGTTCGCAGAACTTTGCACCGGTCTCGACGCACACCCGACTGGCACTTGCGCGGCGGGTGGCGGAAGCTGATCGCCTAACAAGCTCAGGTCCGGGTCTCACGACCCGGACCTGTACCGGTCGCACTGGGCGAGTGCGGTTCACTTTTACTGGCCTTTTGGGGTTAGGCTTATGCGTGCCAATACGCTTATCATGATTGTCCTCGCCGGCGTGTTCGGCGTTCTGGCGGTGGTTCTTGCCAATTTCTGGCTGGCCAGTCAGCGTAGCGCCATGGCGGATGCAAACGGCGTCCAGCGCGACACGGTCGTGGTGGCAGCTGTCGCCCTCAAATTCGGTGACGCGCTGACATCAGACAAACTGCGCGAGATCGCCTGGCCGGTCGGCGCCGCGCCGGTTGGCGCCTTCAAGACAACGAAGGAAGCCTTGGCCGGTGATGCCCCCAGACAGGCATTGCAGTCGATTAGTGCCAACGAGCCAATACTTGCCACCAAGATCACCGGCCCTGGCCAGCGCGCCACGCTTTCAGCCGTGCTCGGCGAAGGCATGAAAGCCGTTTCCATCCGGGTAAACGACGTGCTCGGTGTCGCCGGCTTCGTCTTCCCCGGCGACCGGGTCGATGTGCTGCTGACGCGCACGACACGCGGCGACGATGGCGCGGACAAGAGTTTCGTCGACGTGCTGCTGCAGAGCATGAAGGTGCTCGCCGTCGATCAGGTTGCCGATGAAAGCAAGGACAGCCCGACAGTCGTGAAATCGGTGACGCTCGAGGCCAGCACCAAGGATGCGCAGAAGCTGACCTTGGCGGCAGGCGCCGGCCAGTTGTCGTTGGCGCTGCGCCAGGCCGCGGCCAGCAAGGGCGAGACGACGGAACGGGTGACGCTTTCCGACCTGACCGGCGAAACGCCGGCCGATGTCGCCGCCAGGCAGGCGGAGCTCGACAAGAAGGCAGCAGCGGAAGCGGAGGCTGCAGCCGAACGCAAGCGCGCCGAGGACAAGATTGCCGGGTTGACCCAGGCTGTGGAAAAAGTGGGCAGCCGTCTCGACGAACTGGGCCGGGCCAAACCGGTTCCTGTCGCGGCACCGGCGACCAAGGAAGTGGTCAAATACGTGCAGCCTGAGCCGCCGGCACGGGCGACGGTCGGCGTATTCCGAGGTGTGAAGCTCGAAACATATGACGTGCCGCGACAACAATAAAGTGCGGCGAAACGGATGCTGCCACCAGCAGCGAGTGGGGAGACGGGGATGCGGGGTTCTTGGTTAGGGATAGCGACGGCCGCGTTGTCGTGTCTGGCGGCGCTGTTGCTGTCGAGCCTGGCGGCTGGTGCGGCCGACCGCTTCATCGACGTGTCGACCCCCGCCGTGCACCGGATTTTCCTGCCGATGTCACAATCGGTAACGATCCAGGTGAGTGCCAATCTGGGCGATATCGTCGTCGGTGACGAGAAGATCGCCGATGCGCAGCCGATGACCGACCGCACGCTTTATGTCATCGGCAAGGGCGCCGGCACCACCACGGTCAACCTGTTTTCCACGGACAAGCGCTCGCTCGGCGCGCTCCAGATCGAGGTCGGTGTCGATGTCAGCGACATGGCGCAGGCGATCCGCCAGGTGGCGCCGAAGTCGCGCATTGAGGTCGGCTCGGTCAATGGCAGGGTCAGGCTTGCCGGTCATGTCAAGGACGGCGCCACGCTGGCTGCGATCATGGCGGTTGCGCAGCAATATGGCCCCGACGCCGTCATCAACTCCGTCATCGTCGACGACAGCCAGCAGGTCAATCTCGAAGTGCGCGTGCTGGAAGCCAAGCGCAACACCGGCCGCGACCTCGGCGTGTCGATCAAGAGCACGAACGGCAGTGGCACGACCCGTACCGGTACCGGTGTTGCTGCCGTCGACGAGGACGGAGTGGTGCTCGGGCCGGGCGGTCTGCTCAGCGGCCTCCTGTCGACCTCCAGTCCCTTCGGAGCCCTGATCACGCGCGTCATCGACAGCAACATCAAGGTCGATCTGATCATCGAAGCGCTCGAGTCCAAAGGCGCGGTGCGCATGCTCGCGAACCCCAACCTCACCACGCTTTCCGGCGAGCAGGCCAGCTTCAACGCCGGCGGCGAAGTGCCTATCCGCACTCTCGACAAAGACGGCGAGATAAGCATCGAGTACAAGCAATTCGGCGTTAACCTGCTGTTCACGCCGGTCGTACTCGACGACGGCAAGATCCACATGAGGCTGGCGCCGGAAGTCAGCGACCTGACCGGCTTCACCACTGCCGGCGACCCGATCTTCACCAACCGCAAGCTGGCCACCGTCGTCGAACTGCGCGACGGCCAGAGTTTCGCCGTCGGCGGGCTTCTGTCGAGCAAGACCACCAAGCTCCAGGACCAGGTGCCGTGGCTCGGCCAGGTGCCTGTCATCGGAACGCTGTTTCGCAATTCGAGCAACCAGAAGGAAGAGACCGAGTTGGTCGTCATCGTCACGCCGCACATCGTGCGACCGGTGAAGCCCGGCGAGCAGCTGGCGACGCCTTTCGACAAGACACGGCCCGCCAACGATCCCGAATTCTTCGTGCTCGGCCAGCTTGAAGTGACCAAGGACATGGTCCGCAAATATGAACTGGGCGAAGGCGTCACCGGCCCCTATGGCCACATGCTCGACTTCAAATCGAAGGACAAGATGCTTTATGTCAAGAAATAGCGCCTTGATCCTCGTGCTGTGCACCGGCCTGCTGACAGGCTGCGCCGCAGACTATCTGAACCATTACGATTCGGTGACCTTGGCCGCCGGCGACACGCAGAAATTCAATTCGATGCTGCAGACGGTCGACCCGCTCAATCCGAACTCAAGAAATACGAAGATCGAGGGCGACGGCGCGCGCGCCGCCGGTGTTGCACAGAGCTACAGATTTCCACCACCACCGCCACCGCCGCCGGCCATCACGGTCAATGTCGGTGGGTCGGGTGTGACGAACCAGTGAACTGAATAGAGGGATGCGGTTTCAGTGCGCCGGGCAAGACGACTGGCGTCAGGGGAGCAAGAGTAAGGCCATGCTGCGGACCATTCGCGCGTTCTGGCAGGATCAGAGGGGAGTAGCGCTGATCCTCGTCAGCATCACCCTGCCGGCGATCATCGGCTTTTCGCTGCTCGCCATCGATATGAGCAGGGCGAACAATCTGCATAACGATCTGCAAAAGGGCGCCGATTCGTTCTCGCTCTCCGCTGCTGCCGAACTTGATGGCCGGTCTGATAGCATCACGCGGGCAGACCGCGCGCTGTCCACCTTGGTCTTCAACAAATACAATTTCTCGACAGGTGGTACCGGCCCGCAGGATTTGTTGGCAGCCGGCGTAACCAGGCGCTATCTGAGATCTATTCCTGCGACCGACAATCTTCCGATCACCGCAGCCAACGTAATCACCGACGAGGTCGCAGGCGCCGCGCAAGCCCGCTTCGTCGAGGTCACGGTAACCCCGGTGGGGTTCGCAGCGATCTTCCCTGTCTCTTTTCTGTCTTCGAACGCCAACGGATCGTTCAACATCGGGGCAGTATCGGTCGCCGGCTTCACCTCCAGCGTCTGTGACTTCACGCCAGTCTTCATCTGCAATCCATACGAGAATGATCCTAACGGACATACACTCGAAGAGGCTGTAGCCAACCCAGCCCTGCATCGCCGCCAAATCGAACTCCGGAAGGTTGGAAACGGGGCAGCGGCCGGCCCAGGCAACTTTGGCTTTCTCCAACCTCCGGACGGAGTCGGCAACGGGGCGCAGGCGCTTGCTGAAACGATCGCGACATCCAAGCCGGTCGGCTGCTATTCGGCGGATGGCGTCGACACCAAGACAGGACAGAATGCTGGTCCGGTACAAGACGCGTTCAACGTCCGTTTCGGCATCAGAGCCAGCGGCCACTTCAACACCCCTTTATATGGACCCGCCGTCAATGTCCGAAAGGGCGCATCTACCGGAGGAGGTGGTAACGGCAACGGTAATGGCGGAGGTGGAGGCCAATGCCCTCAATATAATCAGTTGACCTTCAACGGAGCGGGCAACATGGGGCTTCCCCGAGATCAGGCGTGGAGCGGGCGCATAGGCGACGGAAACTGGAATTTCTCCACCTACTGGAGCACAAATTTTGGCTCCGCTTCCTATCCATCTTCGTGGAACACAACCAAGCCGACGCGCTATGAGGTCTACCGTTACGAAATATCGGCTGGTCTTGTGGGGACGGCATCTGTCGGAGGCGAGAGCGGAACGCCGCCGAATTCTTGCCAACCACCGGTCACGTCGGTGGACCGGCGCTTGATCTTTGGTGCGATCCTGAATTGTGAAGCGCTCGACGAAACCAATGATCTCTCCGGCCACAGCACCGGTCTGCCAGTCGAGGCCTTCGGCAGTTTCTTCCTCACCGAACCGGTATCTTCGCCTTCCGACGATGCCTCAGTCATGGTCGAGCTCGTCGACATCACCGGACGTGGCGGCCAAGGCACGCTCGACAATTTCCTTCGCGACGAAGCCCAGCTCTATCGGTGACGGCTATGATCGCAACGCTCTACCGCCATCTGCATAGATTTAGACGCGATCCAAGTGGGACGGCGCTTGTCGAGATGGCGCTGATCGCCCCACTGATGCTGATCCTGTCGGCGGGTGTCTTTGAATTCGGCAATCTGATTCACGAGAAGCTGCTGATGGAAGCCGGGCTTTCGGACGGTGCCCGCTTTGCCGCGCGCTGCAACAGTCAGTTGTATACCAGTGCCGGATTGACGATCGACTGCGCCGACATTGCCACCAACATCGCGGTGTTCGGCAACGCGACCGGGACAGCACCCGCGCGCATCGCCGGCTGGCAGAAGGCGAATGTGACGATGACCATCGCCGCCTCAGGCTCTTGTCACGATGCCGTGGTCGCCGGCGTCACTCAATATCGGTCCACCACCGCACAGGTTTGCATCGTCAGGGCGGCGGGCACCTTCGGTTACAGCGGGGTCGGCATACTGTATTTGCTCAGTATCGGGCCGATCACCCTCAATGGCTTTCACGAGGAGCGGTTGATCCGGTTCTGATCATGATCAAGCGTTTCGCAAAATCAGAGGACGGCACGGCGACAGTGGAAATGGCCATTGTCTCGACCCTGCTGTTTGCCCTTGTCTTCGGCTTCGTCGATTTCGGCTATGCATTATATCAGTGGAACTCGGCCACCAAGGCCGTCCAGGCCGGTGCACGGCTAGCCTCAATCTCGGATCCGGTCGCGCCGCAGATTTCCACGGCTGGCCCGACTACGACACCGGGATCTCCCGTTGTCGCGAATTCTTTTGCCTATGTTTGCAATGGAGCAACCTCGACCTGCAGTTGCACAGGTGCCCATTGTGTTGCCGGCGTGTGGTCAGCAACAAATTTCAGCAGAATTTTTGCAGGTGACGACGGAATATGTGGCCCGGTGGCCGGCAGTCGTCCTGGCATGTGTGACTTCGACCCCTTGCTGCTGCCAGCCAATGTCGTCATCCGCTATTCGGCTACGGGACTTGGCTATCAGACGCGAGCAGCAGGAAACGTTCCTACTATTTCGGTCAGCCTCCAGAATGTGAACTTCCAGTTCTTCTTTTTGAGTTTTGCAAACATCATTATGCCCTCCATGCTGAGCACGGTCACGGGCGAAGATCTGAAGAGTACCGCGTCATGAATGCCATCAACACCAAGGTTACGCCGACCAAGCGCAAGCAGGTGGCGCTGTTCTCGTCGGATCCTAATTTCAAGCGCGATGTGGCGACGCGGCTCGATGCGCTGGCGATCTATGACGTCAGGGTTTCCGAGACGAGCGACTTTCTCAAGGGGCCGCCGGTCGATACGCGGCCGGGCATTGTCATCCTCGATCTCGGCAATGGCGAGCTGCTCGGCAGGCCCGGCATCGTCGAGGCGCGCGCGCTGTGGGCCAGCGTGCCGCTGATCGCGGTTTCCGACGAGCTGAGCTCGGAGCAGACGCGCGTGCTGGTGCGCATGAACGCCTCGGACTGGCTGCACAAGCCGCTCGACGGCAAGGAGCTGCTCAATGCGGTGACCTTCCACGACACCGGCAACCAGGGAACGAAGAGCCGGATCATCACCTTCATCAGCGCCAGCGGCGGCGCCGGCGCCACGACGCTTGCGCTGTCGGCGGCCGAATTCCTGGCTTCGAAATCGGCCGAGCGCGCGGCGTCCACCTGTCTCGTCGACCTGGATTTCCAGAGCGCCAATTGCGGCGCCTATCTCAATTTGTTCAACCAGTTCGACCTCGCCGGGATCATCGGCCAGCCGGAACGGCTCGATGTCGAACTGATGGACGTCATCAAGCTGTCGCGCCCGTCCGGCCTCACCCTCTACGCATTCGAGCGGCCGCAACTGCCGTTCGAGCCGCATGGCAGCGATTTCGTCTTCCGGCTGCTCGACCTCGTCGCCTACCGCTTCGACGACATCGTCATCGACCTGCCCAATCTCGAAACGCCCTGGCACGATTCCGTGCTGTCGACGAGCGACGAGATCTTCATCGTCTTCGAACTGAATGTCGCGTCGCTGCGGCAAGGCAAGCGGCTCTACAAGAAGATCCGCGAGCTGCGCGGCAATGCGGTCAGCATCACGCTGGTCGCCAACAAGCACAAGCGCAAATGGTTCGGGAACCATTTTTCGCGCAGCGAGCTCGAAAAGATCTTCAAGGCGCCGCACATCAAGTCGGTCGCGCTCGACAACGCGCTCCTGACCGATGCGCTGAACAGGGCCATCCCGCCTTCCGAAGTGGATGGGCGGGCGCGCTTCAACAAGGATCTGAAGCGGATGTTCAAAGAGCGGCTCGATGACGCTGCCCGATAGATATCGGATCGCCCCGAAGCTCGCCGGCGCCTGCGTGCTCGGCGTGGCGCTGGCGCTGTCCGTCCACGATTTCGCCGAAGCGCGATCGGCGCTTTCGGAGCGGCCGCCGCTGCCGGCGATGGGGCCTAGCCTGCGCAAGGCCGTTGCCTTTAGAACCGCCGAGCAGCCGGGCACGATCGTCATCCGCAAGGACGAGAAGGCGCTTTACCTGGTGACCCGCCAGGGCCAGGCGCTGCGCTACCAGATCAGCGTCGGGCGCGACGGGTTCGGCTGGACCGGAATCGTCAAGGTCGGGGCGAAGACCGAATGGCCGGAGTGGCGCCCGCCGCAGGAAATGCGCGCCCGCCAGCCGGAGCTGCCGAAAATGGTGCCCGCCGGCCCCTACAATCCGCTCGGCGCAAGGGCGCTCTACCTGTCGCGGGACGGGCGCGACACGCTCTACCGCATACACGGCACCAACGACCCGTCGGGTGTCGGCTTCGACGGGACATCGGGCTGTTTTCGACTCACCAACACGGATGTGATCGATCTTTTCAAACGCGTCGCGGTTGGCGCAAAGGTGGTGGTCCAATGACGATGATCAGCGAACCGGACATGCCGGCGATCGATATCGGAAACCAGGAACAGCGCGAACCGGTTGCCACCGAGAAATTCAGCAAGGCAAAGACGATCGGCGTCATCGTCGCCGGTGGCGCGCTTCTGATCACCGCGGTCAACATGGCGGCCGCGGTCTATCTCTATCGGGGCATGAGCGACCTGCGTTTCGTCGAGGCGCGGCTGGAGCAGCTCGGCGCGTTCGAGCAGCGGATCGCGGCCCGGCTCGACACGGTCAACAACGGTTTTCAGAGCCGGTTCGAGAAACTGGACAGCCAGTTGCAAGGCAGCTTCAACGAGATCGATGCCGGCATTGCCCGGCTGGGGCAGACTATGCCGGTCGCCGGCGGCGAGGGCATGCCGGGTGCGGAAGAACCGTCCGAATTCGCCACCAGCACGCTGGCGCAAGCGCCCGAAGCGCTCGACGGCGAGAGCGCGAGCGAGCCCGGCGTCATCGAAGCGCCCGCACCCAGGAGGAGAATCGCATCGGCGTCGCCCCCTGCTCCAAGCTCCAACTACCAGCGCATCCAGCAGCCCGACGGCAAGGTCTATTTAC
>NZ_RZTF01000050.1:3214-3490 GCF_004023175.1 Mesorhizobium sp. M7A.F.Ca.MR.362.00.0.0 | reverse complement strand
GTCTATTACCGCCGGATCAACTAGACGCCATTGCTCTAGAGATCGCGCTGCAGCGCCAGGATGCGGATGGCCCGGACGGACCGCTCCCGCGCCTCAGTGAGGAAGGCGATGTGGCAGTAGGCACAGGCCACGATGCCAAAAAGCAGCACCAGGCTGTTCTTCAAGGTGAAATCGACGGCCAGCGAATACGGAAGACCCTTGGGCGACGTGAATTCGGCAATCGTGCTCGCCGTTTCCGAATGGCTGCCGACGGCGATCATCAGGCCAGCGAAAATC
>NZ_RZTF01000050.1:0-3204 GCF_004023175.1 Mesorhizobium sp. M7A.F.Ca.MR.362.00.0.0 | reverse complement strand
AGGCAACATGGTTGGCGAGGAACGAGGATGCCGACCTTTTGGCGTGGCACGCCACCCAGCAGACGATCGCTGCCGCGGCAAGAATGACGGCGTCGATAACCATGGAGCCGCCCAGCCAGACATCGACCTGCTGCCAAAGCACCGTCGACAGTGGGCGCAGTTCAAGCCATAGCCACCATGCGGTGGGGCTGGCTGGATAGGTGCCCAGCAACAAGGTCGCCATGCGCTCCCCTGCCAGGACCGCCAGAATGAGAAACGGAAAGGCGAAAAGCAGAAGCGGCTTGCGTTTCATGTTCCCTCGACAATCTGCAAGCCAGGATAGGCCGTATAGATTGCTCAAGGCTTAACGGCCCTACTTCCGGCCCTCTCCCGATTGCGAGCGTTCGAGGACGGCAAAGAAGATCACGGTGAGCAGAAGGACGATCAGCAGCAGCACGAACGCGGCTGCCGCGCCTTCGTTGAGCGAAAGGCCGAGAAAGGCACGGCGATAGGCAAAGAAGCTCAGCACTTCGGTCGCGTTGCCCGGCCCGCCCTTGGTCAGGACATAGGGCAGATCGTAGGTCCGGAACTCGTTGATCAGCTGGATGATGATGGTGATCGCCGCGACCGGCCGCAGCATCGGCAGGGTGATGTAGAAGAATTGCTGCCAGCCGCGCGCGCCATCCACTTCAGCCGCCTCATAGGGATCTCGCGGCAAAGCGGCGAGCCCCGCGGCGAGGATCAGCACGACGAAGGACATTTGCTGCCAGATGTCGATCGCCGCCATCGTCCAGAGCGCCATGCCTGGCGTGCCTAGCCAGTCGAGGCGCGGCAGGCCGAACGTTTCCATCAGATGATTGGCGATGCCGAGATTGGGCTGGAGCAGCATGCGCCAGATCAGGGCGACGCTGATCGGCGACATCGCCATGGGAATGGTCAGAACCGCGAAATAGACCGGCTTCATCCGGACCGTCCGGTTGAGCATCAGGGCGATGCCGAGCCCGATCACGAATTCGCCGACAACCGTCACCGCCGAATAGCGCACGGTGAGCCAGAGCGCGTTCCAGAACAGATCATCGCCGATCATCGAGGCGAAATTCTTGAACCCGACAAGCGGCAGAAGCTGCGGCTTGATCAAGGTCATCGAGGAGATCGAGAGGATGCAGGCATAGGCCAGGGGAAAGCCCATCACGATCGCCAGCAGCAACAGGCCGGGCAAGGCAAAGGCCCAGCCGGTCCGCCACTCGCGGCCACGGGCAGCCAATCCTTTTTTGATCGCATTGTGCATCGTAGCCGAGCCTTGGTCGGTTGCTGATCTCGTCAAGATCCGGGGTCTGGACAAGATCCGGCGCGGCTGAGACCGCCGCGCCGGATCTCCTTGCCGAGCCGGACCGCTATTTGTCGAGGAGCCCCTGCAAGCCGTCGGAAGCCGCCTTCAGCGCCGCGTCCGATGTCGCCTGGCCGCCAGCCGCCAGCGAGAGCTGGGTACCGAGCAGATCCTCGTATTGCGCCGAATAGGTGAAGATCGGAAACGACTTGCCGGTCGCCACCACATCCTCGGCGGTCTTGTAGAAGGGATATTTCGCCAGCACCGCCGCATCGGCATAGACATCGCTGCGCACCGGCGCGTGGCCCTCGAGCGCGCGCTTCACCGAAACATCCTTGCTCTGCACCCACTGGATGAAGGTCCATGCGGCTTCCTGCTCTTCCGGCGACGTGTTCTTGGGAATGCCCCAGCCCCAACCGCCGCTTTCGCCATGGCCACCCGGCATCACCGACAGGCCGACCTTGCCGGCGACCGTCGGACACTTCACGGCATCGTCCATCTGCGGCAGCATCCACCAATAGGTGACCATGCTGAAGGCGGAACCGCTGCACATCAGGCGCATGGTGTCATCGAGTGTCGCCGATATGGCACCCTGCTGGGCGCCATGCTGGATGTTGTCGACATAGAGATCGAGCGCCTTCTTGGCCTCTGCCGTGTCGAGGCTCGCCTTGCCGTCGGCATTAAGATAGCTGCCGCCGGCGGAGAACAGGTAGTTGGAGAATTCCATGCTGTTGGGATCGCCGCGCTGGCCCTGCATCGCGGCTCCGGCGACGCCGGCATTGGCCTTCATGAATTTGGAAATCGCCACATAGTCTTCGAGGGTCGTCGGCAAAGCGAGTTCCTTGCCGGTTGCCGTCTTGTAGGCGGCCTTGAGCTTCTCGTCGCCGATCAGGTCCGTGCGGTAGAGGAGGCCCATCGAGTAGTTGTACATGGGCACCAGGAACAGCTGGTCCTTGGTCCGGCCGAGCAGGTCAAGCGTCGAGGGAATGAAGGGGCCTAGATCGTATTTGGATTTCTCGACGAAGGGTTTCAGATCGGCGAGCCAGCCGGCGGCCGGAAATTCGCCGGCCCACAGGAAGTCGACCTCGAGCACATTGTAGTAGCTCTGCGGCGCGGTCAGCTGGGACACCAGCTTGTCGTGCATGTCGGGATAGCCGATCTTCTCGAACTCGACCTTGATGCCGGTCTGCTTCTCGAATTCGGGCAACAGCGCTTCGATGATCTTGGTTTCCGGCACGTCCTCCATCAAGGCGTGCAAGGTGATGGGCTCAGCCGCCCTGGCCGGAAGCGATGCGCTGACAACAGCTGCCCCGCTCACGGCCGTCATCAGCATTTTGATCAAGGTCTGCTTGTTCCAAGTCATAACTCTCTACTCCTCTTTCCCTCTGGACGCGGCGGTGATCCCGTCACGATTTCATAACCGGCTAGCGAGCCATGTCGGCTCTCGGAGCGGCCGGCCTATTTCACGCTGCCGAACGTCAAGCCCTGGACGATGAAACGCTGGATGAAGCGGGAAGCCACGACCAGCGGCAGGATGGCAAGGACGACGCCGGCAGAGACCTTGGCGATCTGGACGCCGTTCGAGGTCTGCAACGCGGCGAGCGCAACCGGTATGGTCGCCGTCTTCGGCCCGCTCAAAACCAGGGCAAACAAAAACTCATTCCACGCCAGGATGAAGCCGAGGACGCCGGCGGCCGCGATACCGGGCATCGACACCGGCAGCACAATGCGCCAGAAGGCGCCCCAGGCGGTCGCGCCGTCGGTCATCGCCGCCCACTCCAGATCGACTGGAATGCCTTCGAAGAAGCCCATCAGGATCCAGGTCAGGAAAGGCAGGTTGAGCGCGGCATAGACGATGATCAGCCCGGTCAGCGAATTGCTGAGCTCCAGGCTTCGGA
>NZ_RZTF01000510.1:0-3923 GCF_004023175.1 Mesorhizobium sp. M7A.F.Ca.MR.362.00.0.0 | reverse complement strand
ATGCTGGCCGACGCGGAAATCGTGATCGCCCGTGGCTTCTCTGCCGACTCCAGAGTCAAACACCCGGTGACTATCCACGCCAACGGAGCGAACTCGGTGGATGGCCGCACCGCTTCCGAAGCACTCGCGTGGTTCGCATTTTGGAACGCCGCGTCGGATTGCGGCGGCGGCTCGGGCTCGATCAACCCGCAATCCCTGCGCGCGCTTCCGGCCGGACGCAAGTGGGCGAGTGAGATCGCCAAGGTAGCCGTCAACGGCCTTGCGGTGGGAAGCCTGTCTGTGCCGGCGCAACTGGCTGCCAGGTGGGGAAGGTTCGGCGGCGCCATCACCGAGTTGATTACCGAACTCGGCAAGGTCTGGGCCAATCCCGCGGCGGCTCGCCGCATCCAGTATCAGCTTGAGCAAATGCTTCTGGACGCTGACGATCTTGGCGCGCCGCGCAGACTGGCGCGAACACTTGGAATCCGCGTCGACGCTCGAAATCCGACCTCGACCGAACTGCCGGACGGAATCGACCAAATCTATGCCTACCTGATGATGGATGGCCACATCGAGGCCGTCGTACAATTCGGCGTGCTCGGGACAGTGACAAGGGATCATTGGATTGAACTGATCCGGTATTTCGCACCGCAAAAGGAGGCTGGCGCCAACACTCCGAACACGCTTCCAGCCGGGGCGTTGTCAGGCGCAGCCGAACGCGGGCCTGATCCGGACAGCCACTTCGGCAAACTCGCGCGATTGGCCGCGCAAGCGCGGGAATTGGTTCGGTCGAGCGCCGAACCAGCGGAGCCTCCCGCGGCGCCGCGCCGCGCACGGCACAGGCACGACAAGGATCGCACGTCGTTCTGGAATGGCTATTTCGCGACCGAGGACCCCTGGAACTACGGTTCGTCCTATGAGCAGGAAAAATATGAGCGGCAGCTCGAGATTCTGCCTGGGGGTCCCATCGGACGGGCGCTTGAGCTCGCCTGCGCGGAGGGCCATTTCACGCGGCAGCTGGCGCCGCGAGTGGGCCATCTGACCGCAACCGACATCTCCGCCATAGCCGTCGGACGGGCCCGCGCGCGATGCAGCGATCAGCCGAATATTGAATTCGGCGTACTGGATTTCTCCGCCGACACGCTGCCGGGTGAGATGGATCTGATCTTCTGTTCGGAAGTGCTCTACTATCTGGATGATCTCGCCGAGTTGCGGCGCATTGCCAAAAAATTCGCAGAGGCGTTGGCGCCTGGCGGCAGTTTCATCAGCGCCCACGCATTCGTGCTGCGTGACAATGTTGAAAGGACGGGCTTCGACTGGAACACATTCGGGGCACAAGCGATCTCAGAGGCGCTCGCAGCGACCGAAGGTCTCGTCCTCGAGCAGTCGATCCAGACCGAGCTCTATCGCATAGACCGATTCCGCCGCCTGTCACCGGACGATGTGGTGACGGAACCGAGGATTGATCATGCGCCGATCCGCGCGTCTATCGGACTCGGGGTCGCCCGAAATATCGTCTGGGGCGGGGCGCGGGCCTTGCGCCGCGACGTCGCGCGCAGCGAGCGGCGGCCACGTATCCCTGTCCTCATGTACCACAGCGTCGCCGAAGAAGGTCCGGCCGCCCTCGCCCGTTTTCGGCTAACGCCCGCCGCATTCGCCAGCCAGATGGCATGGCTGCGCGCCAATGGCTTTCACGCAACCACATCCGAGCAACTGGAACGGTCCATCGCCAACCGTCAGCCTTTCGCTGGCCGCCCAGTGCTCATCACCTTCGATGACGGCTTCCAGAATTTTGCCGACCATGCCTGGCCAACCTTGCGCGCGAACGACCTGACCGCGGAAGTGTTCCTGGTGACTGACCTGGTGGGTGAAAGCGCGCAGTGGGATTCCGTAAACGGTCCGCCGACGCAGCTTATGGATGCCGGGACGGTGCGGCGGCTCGCCGCCGAAGGTGCGTTCTTCGGAAGCCATCTCGCGACGCATCGCGCGATCGATGGTCTGTCGAGTTCTGACTTGGCCGCCGAACTGCTGCGCTCTCGTATGTTCATCGAACGTTGGACCGGTCGGCCAATCTCGGCGTTCGCGGCACCCTTCTCTGTCACCGACCGACGGCTCGGCAGACTGGCCAAGGAGTCCGGCTATCGGATCGGCTTCGGCAGCAGACACGGGCCGGCGGACCTTAATTGCGATCCCATCGACCTTCCACGCATCGAGATTCGCGGGGATCGCTCGCTCGACGACTTTGTCGCCACCGTCGAGGCCATGCTCGATTGAACGGTGAATTTGTCACGGTCATCGGTTCCGCTCACGTGCGCAAGATCGACGAAACGCTCCGCACTCGCCAGACTGCCGCGATCGCTCGATGTCACCCCAAGATCGGAATGACCTGCCCCTGCGGCTGAGTAAACACTGCCAAAATACCCGGCGCATCAGCATATTCAAGCGTGGCATGCGTGGCACCTATCAGCCCTGCGCAGAAAGCATCTGCACCGCTACCTCTCCGAATATGACTTCCGCCATAATTCACGCGCAGCCCCTGGCATGAACGACGATGCGTGGGCCGGTCGCAGCCTTGATGGTATCGTCGGCAAACGCTCGGGTTACTTCATACGGAAGCGACGCCGCTTAAGCCGACCCAGTGCAGGCTAACTGTATTCGGTAGCCGCTTTTCCCGAGCAGATGGATTTCAGATTACGAGCAAATAAGTAAACGTCTCCGAAGTAGTTCGGATACATTTCAGCAAGCTTTTCTTTCTTATCCACCTCGACCAAGACAGCCTTCACCTCACTGCCCCTTAGCTCGATTTTTTGCTCGGTCTCTTTCAATTTTCGTGCGCCTGATATAATTGACTCGAAATTATCGATAGTCAGTTTATGACCTTTCCCATATTGAAGCAAATAGTATCTA
Source organism: Mesorhizobium sp. M7A.F.Ca.MR.362.00.0.0 (assembly GCF_004023175.1). NCBI lineage: Bacteria > Pseudomonadati > Pseudomonadota > Alphaproteobacteria > Hyphomicrobiales > Phyllobacteriaceae > Mesorhizobium > Mesorhizobium sp. M7A.F.Ca.MR.362.00.0.0. The sequence continues at coordinate 1,037 of NZ_RZTF01000510.1, read as the reverse complement.
GTTTCTTCCGCTTGCTGTATAAAATTCTCTTGGCAGCGGGTAGCATTATTGATTTTTTCTAGTATGCCGATCGCATCTATACGCTTGTTGAGATCCCGCAATTCTCGAACCCGGTCCTTGTGATCCGGAACACTTACATGAACGGGGCACTGCTCAACGTGCGCGAATTCCGCCGACATAAGCTGGAAAAGGCGAAGCCAATCTTGGTCGCCCTCTCCGTGCTTCAAATCCTGGCCCCGGAATAGCCCGACAGCCTCAACCGCAGTTGCCCATGAGTGCTGAAGCTTGGTACGAACTTGCAACTCGATGCGTCGTCCATCGAAAGCCTCGGTGTCGGCATCTCGGGATCGGTATTTGAAAACAATATGGTGACTTCGATACCCGTCCGGCTTCGGCTCATCGATATAGTTAAACTCCCTAGAGTGGATCTCATGGGGGAACTTGTCTCGCATCGATGCGAGAAGCGAGCGAACACCTTTGATATCGGCCATGATCGCCCGGCAACCGCAGATGTCGTTCATGGTGTCCAAATTGGTGGTGGACTCTCGAAGCTTCCGACGAATGGATGCCATGCGCTTTGGCCGGGATGCCATGTCGCCCTCCAGTCGCAGGGCTCTTATGTGATGACGGACAGAGAACCGAACGCTGCGCATCGGCAGAAAGTGCGAGTCGCGCCAGCTATTGGCGATTGAGAAGATTTCGAGTGCGTCCACATACTGGCCGACAGTGATGTCTCGTCCGAACTGAATAGGTTTTGCCAGCCGGTCGCCTGCCTTGCGAACGGCTTTCATGCTGTAGGCAAGGCGCGGGTACTCAGTCATTGGAGCCAAGAAGTCATGGTGGCCCGCCTCATTCTGGACTGGCGGGACTATCGCAGGGGAATCAGATCCCAAGAGTCATATCCGTTTGGGTAAGCGAAGTACCATAGCGCGCGACATCGGATCTCCGCGAGCGAGATACCGTCTCGGCCGTATCTGCCTAGATCGCGCCCCTGGACATGACGCGGACTTACATGCCGCCACGCTCAGGCGGCTTTC
>NZ_RZTF01000509.1:0-3927 GCF_004023175.1 Mesorhizobium sp. M7A.F.Ca.MR.362.00.0.0 | reverse complement strand
CAGCAGTCCGAGACGCCTCCATCGCGGTCGCCGAAGGCCGGGCGAGGGCGCGGCTGCGCCGCCGCCATGCGCTGGTCATCGGCCTGCGCCTGGCTATCCTCGTCGTCTTCCTCGGCCTGTGGGAACTCGGCGCCGACTACAACATCATCGATCCGTTCTTCTTCGCCAGCCCGTCCGGCATCTGGGACCAGATCTGGGTGTGGGTCACCGAAGGCACGTCGCAAGGTCCGCTCTGGGTGCAGATCTATGTGACGCTGGAGGAGACCTTCCTCGGCTTCGTCATCGGCGCTGTTGGCGGCATCGCCGCCGGCATCATCCTGGGCCGCAATCGGCTGCTGGCGGACGTCTTTTCCATCTACATCAAGATCGCCAATTCGGTGCCGCGAGTCGTGCTGGGTTCGGTGTTCATCATCGCGCTCGGCCTCGGCATGGCGTCCAAGGTGGCGCTCGCCGTGGTGATGGTGTTCTTCGTCGTCTTCGCCAATGCCTTTCAGGGTGTACGCGAAGCCGACCGGGCGATGATCGCCAACGCCCAGATCCTCGGCGCCTCGCCATTCCAGATCACACGCACCGTCATCATCCCGTCGGCGATGAGCTGGATCCTGGCCAGCCTGCATGTCAGCTTCGGTTTTGCCCTGGTCGGCGCGGTGGTCGGCGAATTCCTCGGCGCCAAGCAAGGCATGGGCCTGCTGATCTCTACAGCGCAGGGCGCCTTCAATGCCAATGGCGTCTTTGCCGCCATGATCATCCTGGCGGTGATGGCGCTGGTGGTGGAGTTCATCATCACCCGCTTCGAGAACTATGTCGTCAAGTGGCGGCCGGCTCCGTTCAACGAACAGGGGACCTGATTGATCAGGCCAAAGGCAACTTGACCTCGACCACCAGACCGCCGGTCGCGCCATCTCCAAGGGTGACGCGGCCGCCGGCATTTTCGACAACCTCGCGCACGATGGCGAGGCCGAGCCCGCTGCCTTCCTCGGTCGAGCCGACGATGCGGTAGAAGCGTTCGAATACGTGGTCGCGTTCGTCCGCCGGAATGCCGGGCCCGTCATCGTCGACTGTCAGCACGGCTTCGCCGTCGGTGGCCGCCAACTTCACCGTGACGCTGCCGCCGGCCCGGGTGTAGCGCAGTGCGTTATCGACAAGATTGACGATCATCTCGCGCAGCATGGTGCCGTCGCCGATAACCGGCACAGGTCCGGCCTCCTCGAGGCCGAGATCGATGTTGCGACCGATTGCTATTGGCGCATGCGTTTCCAGAACGTGCCGAGCGGCTTCGGTCAGGTCGACGTGGTCGGCGCGCGGCCGCCGACTGCCCGGTTCGGCGCGTGACAGGGTGAGCAACTGTTCGGCCAATCGCGCCAGCTTGCCGGAGCTTGTCTGCAGCGCGACCAGCGCTTCCTGGCGTGCGTCGGGGACAGTTTCGCGAAGCGCGTAGCTCGCCTGCGTCGACAGCAGCGCCAGCGGTGTGCGCAACTGGTGCGCCGCATTGGCGATGAATCGGCGCTGTGCCGCCATCTGCGCCCGCACGCGCTCCATATAGGCGTTGAGCGCATCGATCAGCGGGCGGATCTCGCTTTGCGCACCTGGCGCTTCAATGGGATCGAGGTCGCTGCGGCGTGGCGAGCGCACCGCGTCGCGCAGCCTTATCAGCGGCGCCAGGCCGCGACGCAGGCCGAGCAGCACGAAGATGCCGGCAATGGCCACCAGGGCCAGTTGCTGGGCGAAGGCGCTGAGCCACAGCCGTTTCACCATCGCATCATGCCCAGCCATCGTGACGCCCACGGTGACCGTTATAGGTGAATCGGGACCGGCGCCGACCACCGCATGACTGAACGTCAGCAGCCGCAGCGCTTGGTCACGATAGACCGCTTCCACGCTCGGCTGCCTCGTATCCTCGGGCAGGTCGGGGTAGCCGGTCAGCAAACGCCCGCCAGCCGTCTCGACATGATAATAGACGCTGTCGCGATCACCGGTGTCGAACATCTCGATTGCCGCCGGCGGCACCGTGGCATCGAGAACGCCATCCACTATGGCGACCTGTTCGGCAATCGCGCGTGCCGAACCGAGCAGCATTCGGTCCGTGACCAGATCGGCGGTCGCCAGCGCGCTGCGGTGACTGGTCCATAGGTTGATGGTGGCGAGCCCCGCAAGCGGCAGCACCACCCAGGCCAGCAACTGCAAACGGAGGCTGCTAATCCTCATGGCGCAGCAGGTAGCCAAGACCACGCAAGGTGGCGATCTGAACCCGAGACCCTTCGAGCTTCTTGCGTACACGGTGCACATAGATCTCGATGGCGCTGGGGTCGGCGTCGGTCTCGAAGTCGTATATCGCCGCCGACAGCGCCGCCTTGCTCACTGTGCGTCCCGCCTTGACCATCAATTGTTCCAGTACCGCGTGTTCGCGCGGCGTCAGCCCCAGCGTTTCGCCGGCGAGCGAAAACAATCGCGTGTTGGTGTCGAAGACAAGATCGCCGCAAGCAACGACGGGCGCGGTGCGGTCATTGGCGCGGCGCAGCTGCACGCGGATGCGCGCCTCCAGTTCCTCGATCTGGAATGGTTTCGCCAGATAGTCGTCGGCGCCCTCATTGAGGCCCTTGACTCGACCGTCGAGGCTGGCATTGGCGGTCAATACAATCACCGGCACCGCATTGCCGCGCGCCCTCAGCATGCGCAGCACTTCCAGGCCGCCCATGCGAGGCAATGCCAGGTCAAGGATGATAAGCGCGTGGTCACCGGCGGCCAGCGCGTGCTCGACATCCTCGCCGTCATGGACGACGTCGACGACATAGTTCGCCTGACGCAGGGTCTTGCCCAGCCAGTCGGCCAGTTCGCGATTGTCTTCGACGAGCAGCAGCCGCATATCTATCGCTGTCCTGGGAAGCTGCCACCGCGTTTCGGAGGATGCGGCTGGCAGCGTACAAATGCATACTCAGGAACAATCGATAGTATCGATCCAGCCGCAAGGCAAATAGCAGACGGCCTGCTGCCGCCGCGTTTGAGCAGCCTGAATTCGCCTACCATGGATAAAACCGAACCGTTCGGTTCGATTATCATTGACGGACCGTCCATGTTGGGTGAACGTCGGCTCATCGAATGATAGCGTCATGCGCTGGCGATTTCTCATAATTATTTGATTCTAATGAATAAAAAACTCACCGCCGAGGGCCTGTGCCAAATTTCAAGGCCCGGATTCAAGCTGCGGAGGAACATCTTCGTGATTGGAATCCGCGGCAGGGCAAACCCATCTCGGGGTGGTCCGAGCAACGCGAAATTCCTCCCAAGGGCACGCCACTAGACGGACAGAACAAAGAAATACTGGAGTAACTAAAATGACCAAGATCGCTCTTGCCGCCGCCGCCATCCTCGTTGCCACGGGCACTGCTTTTGCCGGCAGCGACAATTATGGCTCTTACAATGCCAACCAGCCGGTTGCGAACCAGTCCGTGTCCAACGTCGACACCACGCACACCGGCTCGATCCCGAAGTCTGTAAAGACGCAGGGTGATGCCAATGCCAAGGTGCCGGCTCAGTCGGGCCAGGGCATCTGGGGTCGTTGATTTTCTGAAGTCTGCGACCACAAAGAGCGGTGGGCTTTGCCCGCCGCTCTTGTTTTTTATGGAACCAGCAACAATCGGGGCATCGTTTGAGCAGCCGATTTGGCGCAGTCGGCATGAACCGTTGGTTCGAAGTCTGCCGGGTGGCAGCTTGCCCGCCGCGCCCGAATTCTAGCCCAAATCCGTCGGGTGCACACAATGCGTCAGCGGGGCGCTCGACAGGCCGGACCAGTCACCTTCGAAAGCGAAGCGTGCCAGGGCTGCCGTCGGGAATTTTTCTTCAAGTCTCGCGAGCGCCTTGGCCTCCGACCCCGGCCCGGCAAGCTGTCTGGCCAACTGTTCCAAGCCCGGATTGTGGCCAATTACCAGC
>NZ_RZTF01000508.1:0-3942 GCF_004023175.1 Mesorhizobium sp. M7A.F.Ca.MR.362.00.0.0 | reverse complement strand
AGAGCGGCTCCGACGCATGGAAGGCCTATATGCGGCGCGCCACCAACACGGTGAACTATTCCAAGGCGCTGCCGCTCGCCCAGGGCGTGTCATTCGATATCGACTGAAAGGCTCGCCGGCTTGGGCATCCCCGCACCGGGGATGCCGCACCGGTCAGCTGCCTGCCGGCGAGTCGAAGGCCTTGACGAACGCGGCATCGATGATAGCCAGCTTGACGGCCTGGGCGGTCATGTATTCCCGGTAGAAATCGCCCGACACCCACATCACCGAATTGCCGCGCTGGCCAAGCCAGCCAACGCTGCCGAGGTCTTCAGCATCCCGCAGTTTGCGTGCCAGGTGGGTTCGCGACAGCTTGAGCCATTTGGCGAAATCGCCGATCGAGACGACGCCGGTCGGTATTTCAGCGAGGCCGGCATGGTCGGGATCGACGCCCGATATCAGCCAGTCCATGACGACGCCGCCATTGTTGAGCCAGGTGAACAGCGAAAAGGTCTGCCTGGGCTCGCGCACGGGGCTGGAGGAGATCAGGCCGTCGGCCACCAGCGGCTGCACCCTGGCGAGAGCATCGGGCCGCTCCAGAAACGTCGCCAGACGGTTCGCACCGTCGAGACTGTCCAGCGTGTGCAGGTGCGCCATCATCCAGCCGGCAACCGTCTCCAGCGTGTTCACCGTTGGCTGAATGGGGCGGATGCGGCCGTCCTGTGTTGCCGGCAGGTGCTCGATGAAATTGTAATGCAGCATTTCCTTGAGGAAGGCGTCGGCGGTGTTGCGGCTGGCGACGGAATTCTCCCGGATGACGTCGATGAAACGCGCCGCCGTCAACTGCTTGCGGTAGTCATCGGGCTCCCGTCTGAAATGCAGGGCAAGGCCGATATGCGCCATCAACCAGCGTTGCTGGGTGGCAAATATCGAGGCGAGCCTCGGGTTCATCCCATAGGCCTGGATCATCGCCTGCGCCTGGGCACGGACACAGCGATGCAATGCCGGGTGACCGGCAATATGGTCAAAGGTCTGCGTCATTCCCCCCATGCTCCGATCCAGCCTTACGGCCACGAAGACGCAGATCACATTTTCAGCCTTCACGGCCCGTGTCCAGACGCGCCCTGTCTATAACAGGTTATGATCGCCAGGAGACAATGTTCTCGGTCCGGGCAGATGTCGATCGCGCCGACCCTCAGCGGTCTTCCGGGACTGGAAAACAGGCGGCGAATGCCGCATCGACAATGGCCAGCTTGGCGGCCTGGACGGTCATGTACTCCTGGTAGAAGGTGTTCGACACCCACATCACCGAATGGCCGCGCTGGCCGAGCCAGCCGATGCTGCCGAGTTCCTCGGCAGCGCGCAGCTTGCGGGCGAAGTGGGTCCGCGACAGCTTGAGCCATCTGGCGAAATCTCCGATCGAAACCACGCTGGTCGGAATCCGGTCCAGGCCGGCATGATCGGGGTCGATGCCCGACATCAGCCAGTCCATGACGATGCCGCCATTGTTGAGCCAGATGAACAGGGAAAAGGTCTGGTTGGGCTCGCGCACCGGCTTGGAGGCAAGCAGGCCGTCCGCCACCAGAGGCTGCAGCCTGGCAACCATGTCGGGCCGCTCCAGGAACCTGGCCAGCCGGTCGGCACCATCGAGATGATCCAGCGTCTGCAGATGAGCAAGGACCCAGCCGGTGAAAGTCTGCACGGTTGCCGCCGTTGGCTGCAAGGGGTGCGTGCGCCCGTCGCCACCCGAAACATACTCGGCGACATGATAGTGCAGCATCTCCTTGATGAAAGCGTCCGCCGTGTTGCGGCTGGCCACCGCGTGCTGGTGTACGAACTCGATGAAACGCGATACCGTCAGCTCCTTGCGGCGGTCGTGCGGATCGCGCCTGAAATGCATGGCAAGGCCGACATGACCCATCAGCCAACGCTGCTGCGTGGCGAAAATGGAAGCCAGTCGCGGGCTCGTTTCATAGATGTTGATCAGCGCCAACGACTGTGCCTGGACACAGCGATGCAGGGCCGGATGGCCGGCAATGTCTTCCAGATTCAGCGCCATCCTCCTCATGTTCCGAGTTAACTCCAACAGCGGAGTCGCGTCCATATTTTCCAGCCTTCGACAGCTGTGTCCAGAGGCACCGAATGCGAAGAGCAAGCCCAACCCGAACACGGGGCCGGCCACGCCCGTTTCATGGTAGGGTCCGCTAACCGGTTGGTCGCCGACCAGGGCAGGTTCCATGGCGACGACGATCCCCTATCCTATGGCTACACCTATTCTGCCTCGGCAAAGGTGTTGCTCTGGTCGGGGTGCTTGACCGCGCGACCGGCGACAACGTGGGCAGCTACGACATTAGCTATGTCAGCGCCGATTTCAGCATCGGCAGGCGTGCGGTGACAGTCACGGCCAATTCGGGCCAGGGCCAGATTTACGGCGATGCCGACCCCTCCTCCTATGGCTACACCAGCACCGTCTTGGCAGTGGTGTGGGCTTGGTCGGCGCTCTCGATCGCGCCTGGGAGAGAACGCCGGAGCCTACACCATCGCCCAGGGCGGCATCACCAACGCCGCCAATTCGAACGGCGATATCACCTATGACCTAATGCCATGGCCGCTTGGGACCGCAGCCTCTGGCACCAGCGACCGAAGCGGTCGACATAGATGTAGATGATCGGCGTCGTGTAGAGGGTGAGGATTTGGCTCAGGATCAACCCGCCGACGATGGCGATGCCGAGCGGCTGGCGCAGCTCGCTGCCCTCGCCAAGGCCGATGGCGAGCGGCACGGCGCCGAACAGCGCCGCCATGGTCGTCATCATGATCGGGCGAAAGCGCAGCAGGCAGGCCTGGCAGATCGCATCATGCGCCGATTTGTTCTCGGTGCGCTCCGCGGCCAGCGCGAAGTCGATCATCATGATCGCGTTCTTCTTGACGATGCCGATCAGGAGGATGATGCCGATCAGCGCCATGATCGAGAACTCGATGTCGAACAGCGTTAGCGCCAGCAAAGCGCCTACGCCGGCCGAGGGCAAGGTGGAGAGAATGGTCAGCGGGTGGACATAGCTCTCGTAGAGAATGCCGAGCACGACATAGACGGCGATCAGCGCGGCAAGGATCAGCAGCGGCTGGTCGGAAAGCGAATCCTGGAACACGCGGGCCGTGCCCTGGAAACTGCCATGGATGGTGGCGGGCATGCCGATGCGATCCGTCGCCGCGTTGATCGCGGCCACGCCGTCGCTGAGTGCCACGCCAGACGCCAGGTTGAACGACAGCGTGGTGGCGACGAACAGACCCTGGTGGTTGACCGAAAGCGGCGTGCTGCCGGGGCCATAGCTGGCCAGTGACGACAACGGCACCATCGTCTCGGTGCCGGTGCTGACGGCCGATCCGGTCGAGGCGGCGGTCTTGCCGGTGCTGGTGATCGAATTGGTCGCCTGGTTGCGCGCGGCGTCGGTCGCCGCGGACGTGGCGCTGCTCGACTGCCCCGGCGTGACGAACGTGCCGGCGACAGCGTTGCTCGCCTGCGAACCATGCACCGAGCCGCCCGAAGTGCTCACATAGACCTGTTTCAGCGCTTCAGGGTTCTGCCAGTATTGCGGCGCCACCTCCATGATGACGTGGTACTGGTTGCGCTGGACATAGATAGTGGAAACCTGGCGCTGGCCGAAGGCGTCATAGAGCGTGTTGTCGATCTGGCCGACGGTGATGCCGAGCCGCGTCGCGGTATCGCGGTCGATGACGATGTCCGCCTCCAGCCCCTTGTTTTGCTGGTCGCTGTTGACGTCGGTGAGCTTCGGCTCGGTCTGCAATGCCGCTGCCAGTTTGGGAGCCCACTGCGCGAGTTCGTCGAAATTGTCGCCCTGCAATGTGTACTGATACTGGGCGTTCGACTGACGCCCGCCGACGCGGATATCCTGCACCGCCTGCAGGAAGAGCCTGGCGCCCGGCACCACAGCCAGATCGCGCCGC